>NZ_JBHZAV010000012.1:0-84050 GCF_042754445.1 Embleya sp. NPDC059213 | reverse complement strand
GGTCGATCCCGACCTGCTGATCTGCGACGAGCCGGCGGTGGTCAGCGCGTGGGCAGGTGTCGGGCGAAGAACGTGTGTACCAGCCGACGGACCAGGGGCACCGATGCCGCCGGTGCGATCGTGCCGATCAGGGCGGTCCGGTCGGCCGCCGACATCAGCCCGGTGGCCTGAAGTTGCGGTGCGAGCACGGCGTGGTCGGTGAACACGTGGTGCGCGGCGTGCTCGATCAGGTGCCGAGGGATGGGCCCGCGCGAGTTCGCGCGCAGCGCGGACCACGAGGGTTCCAGGTCCGCTCGATGCCCGAAGCCGTCGCTGCCGACCAAGAGCAGCGGCCGGTCGGTGCCCTCGCGGGCGATCGGGTACAACTCGCCCGCCTCGCCCGGCGCCGGCGGCGGGTGGTCCAGATATCCCTCCAGGTTGATCGCGGCGGCGATGCGGCGGTCCTCGTGCATCGTCTCGGCCGCGGTCGTGCCGCCCGCCGAGTGGCCGTAGACGCCCACCCGTCGCAGGTCGAGCGCCCGATGCAGGCCGTCGGGCAGTGCGGGGGCGGTCGGGTCCGGGTTGCCGCCCGAGGCCAGGACCGCCAGTTGTTCCAGGACGAACCGGGTGTCCGCGATCCGGGTGTCGATCAGGGTGCGGAAGAGTCCGGGATCGCTGCGCGGGTCGGCTCGGAGCACGGTCCAGCGCACCCGGCCGTCCCGGCCCGGCAGGTCGACCGGGAACTCCACCACGGCGCCGTCTCCCGGATGGTCGATGCTCACCACGACATAGCCCCGGCTCGCCAACTCCTCGGCGATGCCGGTACCCATGCCGCGCGGGTCGACGCCGCCGGGGCTGTACAGCAACACCGGACGTCGGCCGGCCCGCGCGGGCGCGTTCTCGTGCGCGTGCGCGGCGGTGGCCGCCCAGTCCACGCCCGCCGCCGGCAACTCGGGATGGGTCGCCCGGGCCGCGGTCGCGAATTCCGCCGCGGCCCGGGCGGGCAACTGCGGGGCGATCGGGAATCCGCGCACCCCGCGGGCCGGGTAGAACACGGTGACCATCACCTCGCGCACCGGGATCGGCTCCCAGGGGTCCGGTCGGCAACGATCCACCAGATACAGCGTGGTGGTCCCGATCGCATGCGGACCGGTCGGCGGCACGAGCCGCAACACGGCGTCGTTCGCGGGTCGCCGATCGACCGGTCGCGCGGACGCGGGAGCGGCGCGGGTGATGCCGCCCGCCAGGAGCAGCGCGGCGGCCGGTACGGCCGAGGCGACGAGCCGGCGGCGCCCGATCCCCTCGACCCGGTCTGTCGTCTGCGCTTCCGCTTTGCGTTTCACAAACCCTCCTCGTGTCGTGCTGCGGCCGGCTGCGGCACCGCCGCGCGACCTGCACCCTTGTGGTATCGACCGCCCCTGCGTGCCAATGTCGGGGGCATGTCCCGAAGGCTGGCTCGTGCCCGGGAGCAGCCGCGAAGGTTGTGGCCAGGGCCGAAAAGCCGGCGCCGCAGCCGTAGGGGGAGTAATGGTCCGGATCCGCTTCACCGCCGCCGACTTCGCCCGGGTCCGGTTCGCTCCGAGACCGGCCCCGCTCCAGGAGCTGAACGTCGCGCTGTCGCGGATGGTCCGCCCCGACGACCCACTGCTCTTCGGGCGTTGGCGGCAACGACTGCTGCGGGCACTGCCGGCGGCCGTCGATCCGCTGGCCGACCTGGTCCCCGGCGGGCGCCCGCCGCTGTTCCTGGACGTGTTCGCCGACTCGCTGACCGAGGGGCTGGACGAGATCCGGAGCACCCGGCCGGAGATGGTGCGCGCGGAGCTCGAACGTGTCTACGCCGGACACCCGACCCCCGTGCCGCCGTGGATCCGCAGCCTGCATGGCGGCGACGCGGACGCCTGGCGGTCGGTGCGCCGCGCCCAGCACGCGGCCTTCGAGACGGTGCTGGGCCCGGTGTGGTCCCTGGTACAGGACCTGCATCACGCGGAGTTCACCCGGCACGCGCTGACCACGGCCGAACACGGCCTCGGCGCGACGTTGACCGAACTGGTCCCGGGCAGCCGACTGCACGGGGACGTCTGGGAGTTCGCGGGTGCGGGCGACGCGGACATCGAGCTGCACGGCCGCGGTCTGCTGCTCCTGCCCACCTTCCACTGGAGCGCACACCCGCTGTTGTCGAACCTGCCCGATCGGCCGGTGGTCGTCACCTATCCGGCGGGGCCGGGCCTGCCGCTCGCCCTCGCCGGGCCCGGCGGCACCGAGGAGGCACTGGCGGCCGTGATCGGCCGGACCAGGCTCGACATCCTGCAACTGCTCGGCACCGGCGCGCACAACACCGGCGAACTCGCCCGCCGGCTCCGGGTGGGCAACGCGACCGTCTCCGCGCACACCGCCGCGCTGCGGGGCGCGGGACTGCTCACGAGCACCCGGGCCGGTCGGTCGGTGCGCCACGAACGCACCACCCTGGGTGCCCTGATGGTCGGTCGGCACACCGGCCGGCCCGGCGGATCGGGGCGGCTTTCGGTCCTGGCCGAAGGAGTTGACGCGGTTCGGCGCGGCTGACTTCGCTGGTGGTCGGATGTCGCCGGACCAAGGGAGACGAGTCGATGACACGCATGCGCGAGGGACATCACGGCGAGGGGCCCGGGGCGTTCACCCCGGACGGGTGTGCGGTGCAGATGTACGAGCGCATGACGGTCGGGGACGAGCCGGAGACGATCGCCCTGGGTGCCCGGTCGGGCGCCCGCACGCTGCTCGAACTGGGCAGCGGTGCCGGCCGGGTGACGCACGCGTTGGTCGAGCGCGGCTGGTCGGTGACGGCGGTGGACGAGTCGCCCGAGATGCTCGCCCGGGTGCGCGGGGCACGCACGGTGGCCGCCGGCATCGAGGAACTGCGGCTGGACGAGCGGTTCGACGTGGTGTTGTTGGCGTCCTACCTGATCAACACCGCCGAGGCACAGGCGTGTCGGGCCCTGTTGGACACCTGCCGGGCGCATGTCGCGGACGACGGCGTGGTGTTGATCCAACGCGAGGGTGCCGGCTGGCACGAGAACGTGCCCCGGGTGCGCGAATACCCGGGCGGCGCGGTGCACATGCTCGGCTCCGAGCCGATCGACGGTGACGAAACGTTGCGCGCGGTGCGGATGCTCTACGAGTATCCCGACGCGCGGTGGGTGCACGAGTTCCGGTCCCGGGTGTTCACCGAGGCGGGGTTCGCCGACCTCCTGGCCGGGTCCGGTCTCGCGGTGGAGGACCTTCTGGACGAGGCGGGCACCTGGGTCCGGGCGGTGCCGGTGCACTGAGCGCGCCGGGCCCGGCGTACGGACCCGGCGCGCGAGGTGCGGCCTCGGGGGAGGGGGTGCTCAGCGCAGCACGGTCGGCGAGGACGCCTTCGCGACGAGCAGGCGTGGGGTGCCCGATCCGTCGGCGGGCGTCGCGTAGACGTCGCGGCCCCGGCCGTACATCACGGTGTGGTCGTCCAGCCAGGCCGCCTGGTCGTCGATGCTCTCCCGCTCGGCCAGCGCGGTCTCGCGCATGGTCGCCAGGTCCAGCACGTGCAGTCGCCAGGTGGTGGCGCCGGAGCGCTTCTTGAACGCGATCCGGGTGCCGTCCGGGGACAACGACGGGCATTCCAGGTTCTCCCGCACCGTGTGCGCCTCCCAGTTCGCGTAGTCGCCCTCGACCAGGTAGGTGCGGCCCTTGGTGGACACGGTGGCGTAGAAGCGGTTGTCGTCGGCGGCGAACGTGACGCCCCAGTAGTTGACGTCGGCGGATCGGTAGCGCTTGCCGTCGATGGTCAGCGGGATGGCCTCGATGTTGATCAGCGTGTAGTCGGTGCGGGTGTCCAGGATGCCGGTCCAGGTGGAGAACCCGGTCTTGTTGTAGGACTCGCCGGTGACGAAGACGGTCCAGGACACCATGCGCCCGCTCGCCGAGACCCGGGCCCGGGACGGGGTGCCCGCGAGTTCGATCCGGCGTCGCACGTTCATCGCCGGGTCCACGATCAGCGCGTCGGTACCGGGCAGCGGGCCGCCGCGGGTCTGCAGGCAGACACCGGTGGCCGCGCCGACGGCGAAGCGCTCGCAGCGCAGTCCGCTGTCGGTACGGGCCGGGCCGGTGGCGCCGGCCGGGTCCATCGCGGTCGCGGCCACGGTGCGGTGGCCGCCCTTGCGGGCGGTGTCCACGAACACCAACTGCCCGCCGGCGGCCAGGTCCAGCGGCCGGCGCCGCACCTGTGCGTCGTCCTCGCGGCCGGCCGCGAAGGTCGAGTAGCCGACCGCCACCCCGACCAGCACGAGCAGGCCGAGCAGCAGGCCGAGGGCGCGCTTCATCCGGTCACCTCCGGCAGTGGGGACCGCGACGGCAGCAGCCATCGGGCCACGACGAGGGCGCCGGCCAACCCGACGCCCATGACGAGCAACGCGGGGCCCGCACCCCACAACGTCCAGGCCGCGCCGAAGAGCACCGAGGAGAACAATCGGGCGCCGGCCTGACCGGTCTGGAGCAGGGCCAGGCCGCTGGTGCGCAGGTGCACCGGCAACAGCGGCCCGGCGGCGGCCATCAGTACCCCGTCGGTGGCGGCGTAGAACAGGCCCTGGAGCACGAGCACGGCCGACAACACCGTCCACAACAGCAGCGAGCCCGGCGTGCGGTCGCCGTCGGGTGCGGCGGCCACCGCGTAGGCCGCGAGCAGCGCGAGATGGCCGCCCAGGAAGACCCGGAAACGACCGACCCGGTCGGCGAGGCGACCCAGCGGCACCGCGAGCAGCAGATACGCGCCGGCCGTGCCCAGCGGCAGCAACGGGAAGTAGCGCAGCGGGATGTCGAAGCCGTGTTGCAACACGAGATACACGAAGGTGTCGCCGACGGTGAGCAGTCCGAGCATGGTCGCGGCCATACAGGTGCGCCGGAACGGACGCAGCCGCAGCAGCGCGAACGCGGCCCGCAGCGACGACTCGCGGCGCGGCCCGACCGGTTCGTGGTGGTCGCGCACGTACAGCGCCATCAGCAACACCGCGAACGAGGCGACGCAAAAGCTCACCACGAACACCGCGTCGTACGCGTCGTGGGTGGCCCACAACACCGCGAACGCGGCGAGCGGGCCCAGGAACGCGCCGACCGTGTCCATCGCGCGGTGCACGCCGAATGCCCGACCCAGGTCGGGCGCGGGGGTGCTGAGCGTGATCAGCGCGTCGCGTGGCGCGGTGCGCAGCCCCTTGCCGGTGCGGTCCGCCGCGAGCACCAGACCCAGCCCGGTGATCGAGGAACCGGCCAGCGGGAGGCCGAGTTTGCATACGGCGGACAACCCGTAGCCGGTGCCCGCGACCAGTTTGCGCCGACGGGTGCGGTCGGCCACCTGGCCGCCGAGCAGGCGCACGAAGGCGGTGATGCCGAAGTAGGTGCCGTCCAGGAGCCCGTACTGCAGCGGGCTCAGTCCCAGGGTGAGCACGAAGTAGGTGGGCAATACCGCGGTGACCATCTCCGAGGAGATGTCGGTGACCAGGCTGACGGCGCCGAGCGCGAGCACGTTGGCCGGGATGTTGCGTGCGAATCTGCGCGGTGCCTTGGCCGAGGCGATCCCACCGGCCTGATCCGCGCGCCGGGTGGCGGCGATGTACACGGGCGGTCCTCCCTCGATCCGTCCGGGGACGGTGGACTCGGGTCGGGTCGGAGCGGGACGGGGTGGAAACGGGGTGTGTCGCGGTGCGACGGCCGGCAGCCACCGGCCGGCAACCACCGGACGGGAGGCGGTGGCCGGGCCTGGTGCGGACCGGCCGGGGAACAGGTCGCCGGCCGGCCCGCACGTTCGGTTGGCTCAGTGGCAGCCGACCGGCCCGAAGGTGTCGAGCTGCTTGCCGTCGTAGCGCACGAGCTGTCCGGAATAGCTGCCGGCGGAGAGGGTCAGCTTGAGCACGGCCGGCGAACCGGTGACCCGCTTCTCGCTGTTGGGCTGCGGACTCTCGAAGTCGTAGGGGTCCGCGCCGCCGGTGCCCACGAGCAACTCGCGGATGCCGGCGGGATCCGCCTTGGCCTTGGGATTCTGCGGCGCGTAGCGCTCGTAGAGGTGGTCGTGTCCGTTGAGGACCAGATCGGCGCGCGCGTCGTAGAGCACCTGCCACGCGGCCTGACTCACCTTGTCGGCCTGCGGCCCGGAGCTGTACAGGGGCTTGTGCCAGTAGGCGGCCACGCAGCCCTGCGCGTTGTTCGCCAGATCCGCCTTGAGCCATTGGATCTGTGCCGAGGTCGCCGACATCGACTGCTCGGAGTCGAGCGCGATGAAGTGCCAACCGCCGCGGTCCCAGCTGTACCAGGTGGTGCCGTTGGGTGTTGCGCGGTTGCCGAAGTAGGCCTTGTAGCCGGCCTCGGACGGGTTGTCGTCGGCCTCGTGGTTGCCGGGGGCGGGACGGGTCTTGTCCTTGAACCGACCCCACGTGGTGTCGTAGTACTTGCGGTAGTCGGAGAGGCTGCCGGTGTCGTACTGGTTGTCCCCGAGCGTGATCACCTCGTCCGGGTTGATCGCCTCGACCCGGCGCGCGGTCTGCTCGGCCCCGCACTCCTGGGCCGACGTGCAGCCCGGGTCGGAGATGTCGCCCGCCGCGACGACGGTGAACGAGGAGCCGCCGGCCTGCGGGGTGCCGACCACCGACGCGCTCGGCGCGGACAGGTTGCCCGCCGCGTCGCGGGCGCGGACGGTGTAGGTGTAGCCGACTCCGGTGCTCAGGCCGGTGTCGGTGTAGGAGGTGCCCGCGCTGGTGCCGACCGTGACGCCGTCGCGCAGCACGTCGTAGCCGGTCACCCCGACGTTGTCGGTGGACGCGGTCCAGCCCAGCGAGACGCCGGTGGGCGTGGTGCCGGTCACCCGCAACGCGGTGGGCGCGGTGGGCGCGGTGGTGTCCGGGCCGCCGGCGCCGTAGACCTCGAACTCCCAGAGGGAGTAGCCGTAGTCGGTGGCTCGCGTGGTCGCGTACACGCGCACGTGGCGACCGTGGGTGGACAGTGCGCCGAGGTCGTCGGTGCCGCCGTCGCCGGCGGAGGTGCTGTAGACCTTGGTCCAGGACGCGCCGTCGGGCGAGACCTCGATCCGGTACGCCTTGGCGTAGGCGGCCTCCCAGGTCAGCTTGACCCGGGAGATGGAGACGTCCGAGCCGAGGTCGACGCTCAGCCACTGGGCGCCGGCGCCTTCCGTGCTGGCCCATCGGGTGGTGGTCTTGCCGTCCACGGCCTTGGCCGGGCCGAGGGTGGAGTCCTCGCTGGACGAGGCGGTGGCGGGCTTGCCGCGGGAGAGCAACACCTCCGCGGCGGAGGCGGTTTCGACGAAGGTCAACACCGTGGCCAACATGGCGATCACGGCGAGAACGGCGGGAAATCTGGGCAGTCGGGACACGGCTCGCCGAGCGGTGCGGAACGAGGGACTTCGGCGGGTCGGGCGCGGGGGCAGGGACAGGTGCACGTCGTCCTCCAGCGTTGAGGAGCCGATCGTCGTGCCTGAGCCGGGCAGGATGGTGCGCTCGAATGGGCCGGAGAGGTGCCGTCGCGTGCTCGGACACCACCGCGGTCGGGTGCCCGCGGTGCCCCAACAGGAGCCTCCGGCCCGGTTGTTGGCCCCGACGATCCCAAGGCGCCGCGCGCGCCGTCAAGACTTGTTAGGAAACTTTACTAACAAGACTTCGAGGCGTCGCACAGCGGTGGCGGGCCGTCTCGACCCGCGCCGCGCGGGCGTCACGGAGCGGGCGGATGCTCGAAGGTCGGGCCCGGATCGGCCGGCGCGTGATTGAGGACCAGGACGCCGATCACCGTGGCCGCGGCGAAGACCAGCAGGATCAGCGTGGCCAGGATCAGCCGGCGGCGGCGCTCGCGGCGCTGCCAGTCGCCGTGCGCGGTGCGGTACGCGTCGGGGGCAGGGTGCACACCGGCGGCCAACGTTTCCAGTGCCTCCCGCAGTTGCCGCTCGGTGCCCGAAGGGTTGTTCGTCGCCTCGGTGTCGGGAGGGTTGTTCATCGCCGTACCTCCATCGCCTGCGTGAGAGCGGCGATCCCACGCGCGGTGTGCGTCTTGACGGAGCCGACCGAGATGCCCATGGTCGACGCGATCTCCTTCTCCTTCAGCCCCAGCCAATGGCGCAGCACCAGCGCCTCGCGCTGGCGCGCCGGCAACTCGCGCAAAGCGCGGATCAGCGCCTGTTGGTCGTCGCGCAACAGGGCCGAGGTCTCGGCCGAGGCCACCGTGCCCAAGGGCTCCTCGACATGCCGGCGGACGACCTGGAGATGGCGTATTCGCATCCGGACCAGATTGCACACCACCGACCGCAGATAGGCCGCGGCGGCCTCGGGCGTGCGCAGCCTGCGGAACTTGCGGTAGATCTCGTAGTACGCCTCGGCGACGATGTTCTCCGGATCGTCCGCGCCGAGCAGCGTGGCGAGCCGCAACATGGACGGATAGTGCAGGTCGAACAGGCGCGCGACCTGCGCCTCGCGCTCGGATTCGGTCGCACCCGCGGCGAACTGCGGCGGCACCCGATTCGGGCCCGGCTCGGGCTGCTCCGGGGCCGGCCCGGGGCCCGTCGCGGCGGGCGCCGGCGCGTCGCGGCGCAGGCGTTTCACGAGCCGTTCGCCTCCTTCCCCGCGACGCCCCGGCCGGTCGACCGGGACGGCAGGGCCGTGTCGTCCGGGCCGCGCGTCGCACCGAACCGGTCGAACACCTCGGTCAGGGCCAGGGTGACCGCCAGGTTGAGCAGCAGCGCGGCGAGCCCCGCGTACATCTGCACGCCGTGACCTCCCAGTTCGACCCGGATCAGCGAGACGAAGCCCTCCCGCACGACCGCGACCGTACCGGTCAGCATGCCCACCGCCCAGCCCACCAGCAGGGCCCGATGGTGCAGTCGCCGAGTGAACAACCCGATCACCACGGCCGGGAAGATCTGCAGGATCCACACCCCGCCCAGCAGTTGCAGGTTGATCGCGGCCTGGTCGCGCAGCCCGAAGACGAACGCCACCGCGCCCACCTTCGCGGTCAGCGACACCAGTTGCGCGACCCGCATCTGCCGCTTCGGAGTGGCCGTCGGATGGAAGTACTCGACATAGACGTTACGCACGAACGAGGTCGCGGCGGCGATCGACATCACCGCCGCCGGCACCAGCGCGCCGACGATGATCGCGCCGAACACCAGTCCGGCCGGAAACGCCGGCAACAGCCGGTCCACCAGCAGCGGTACGGCCGCCTCGGCGGTGCCCGAGCGCGTGTCCACGTCCACCGCCAACGCCGCGACGCCGAGCACCCCGAACATCGCCAGTACCGCGGTCCACGCGGGCAACGCGATCGACACCCGGCGCAGCGTGTCGGGGCCGGCCGCGGCGAACCCCGCGGTCAGCACGTGCGGATACAACAACAACGCCAGTGCCGAACCCAGCGCCAGCGTGGCGAATCCGGCCTGCTGATGCGCGCCGAGCACCAACGAAGCATCACCGGGCCCACGCCCGGCGAGCCGCCGATCCGCAGCCTCGAACATCGGCCCCGGGCCACCGAAGCGGCGCAGCACGAACACGACCGCCACCGCGGCGGAACCGAAGATCGCCACCGCCTTCAGCGCCGAGATCACCGTCGGCGCCCGCAACCCGTGCCGATATGTGGCGATCGCGAGCCCGGCGAACAACACGACCATGCCCACGTCGCCGGGCGCACCGCGCGGATGCAGCCCGGCGGCGGCGAGCACGGCCCGGATGCCGAGCACCTGAAGGGCCAGGTAGGGCATCGTGGCCAGGATCCCGGTCAACGCGACCACCAGGGCCAGCGCCGGCGAACCATAGCGACCCCGGACGAAGTCGCCCACCGTCAGATAGCCGTGCCGGCGCGCCACCGACCACAACCGGGGGAGCAGCACGAAGGCCATCGGGCAGACGATCACCGTGTACGGCAGCGCGAAGAACGCCGACGCGCCTCGGCCGTACACCTGGCCCGGCACCGCGGTGAAGGTATACGCGGTGAAGATCGTGCCGCCGAGCACCAACCAGGTCCAGACCGCGCCCAGGCCACGACCGGCCAGCGCCCAGTCCTCCAACGACGGCAGGTCGTGACTGCGGTGCAGCCGCGGCGCGGCCACCGCCAGCAGCGAGGCACCGCCGACCACGATCAGGACGGCCGCGGTCATGGCCCCGTCGGTCATCCGTCACCGTCCGGATCGGCGTGCGAGCGCACTCGGGCACGGGTTGCCGCGAGCGTACCG
This sequence comes from Embleya sp. NPDC059213, assembly GCF_042754445.1. Taxonomy (NCBI): domain Bacteria; kingdom Bacillati; phylum Actinomycetota; class Actinomycetes; order Kitasatosporales; family Streptomycetaceae; genus Embleya; species Embleya sp. NPDC059213. Next base: position 73,852 of record NZ_JBHZAV010000012.1, on the reverse strand, counting down.
ACCTTAGGCCCTGACCGGCCGATTCCGGCGGGGTTGCCGCCGAGCGGCCCGGCCCATCGGTCCGGGCCCGCGCGCGTGGCCGAAAAACGTCCGTCGTCCCGGTCGGGCAACCCCGCGGAAAACCGCGGGACATCGGCTGTCAACCAAAACGCGAGCCCGGGCAACTCTTCCACAGGGCCGACGAACCGGCGGCCCGCACCACCGACCCGGAGGAGGCGCGATGACCGGGGAGCACCCCCCACCCACCCCCGCACGGCCCCGTGCGGCCCGCCGGCTCGCGGCCGGCCTCTGCCTCGCCGCGCCGGTCGTGGCGCTGTTGTGGGTGCCCCTGTACGCGCGCCGGGAGCCGGCGGCGGCCGGCGTCCCGTTCTTCTACTGGTACCAACTCGCCTGGGTGCCGGGGTGCGCCGCCGCCATGTTCGTCGCCCGTCTCCTGCTGCGCCGCCCCGACCGGCAACCTCCCTGACCCGTGCCGCCCCCCGGCCGACCCGCAGGTTCTCGTCCGTCGCCGTTTCGCCCCCTGCCCGATGAGGAGTCCGCGTGCCCCCCACGACCGACACCCGCAACCCCCGTACGTACCGCCCGAGATCGATCCTGATCTGGACCGTCGTCGCGCTGCTCGGCGCGGCCGGTTGGGGCATGGTCGCCCTCGCCCGCGGCGAGGAGATCTCGGCCGTCTGGCTGATCTTCGCGGCGGTCGCCTCCTACGCGATCGCCTACCGCTTCTACTCCCGCTTCATCAGCGAACGAGTGCTGGAACCGGACGACACCCGGGCCACCCCGGCCGAACGGCTCGACGACGGCGTCGACTACCAACCGACGGACCGGCGGGTGCTGTTCGGCCACCACTTCGCCGCGATCGCGGGCGCCGGACCACTGGTGGGCCCGGTACTGGCCGCACAGATGGGGTATCTGCCGGGCACCATCTGGATCGTGGTGGGGGTGATCTTCGCCGGAGCCGTACAGGACATGGTGATCCTGTTCCTGTCCATGCGCCGCGACGGCAAGAGCCTGGGCCAGATGGCCCGCGAGGAGATCGGCCGGGTCGGCGGGGTCGCGGCGCTGCTCGCGGTGTTCGTGATCATGATCATCCTGCTCGCGGTGCTCGCCCTGATCGTGGTCAACGCGCTGGCGAACTCCCCGTGGGGGACCTTCTCGGTCACGCTGACCATCCCGATCGCCCTGTTCATGGGCGTCTATCTGCGCTTCCTGCGCCCCGGTCGGGTGCTGGAGACCAGCGTGATCGGGGTGGCGCTGCTGCTGGCCGCGATCATCGGCGGTGGGCAGATCGAGGACACCGCGCTGGGCGACGCGTTCACCTGGAGTCCGACCACGCTGGTGTTCTGTCTGGTCGGCTACGGCTTCGTCGCGTCGGTACTGCCGGTGTGGCTGTTGCTGGCCCCGCGCGACTACCTGTCCACCTTCATGAAGGTCGGCACCATCGTGCTGCTCGCGCTCGGCGTGCTGCTGGCCGCGCCGAACCTGAAGACGGACGCGATCAGTTCGTTCGCGAGCTCCGGCTCCGGGCCGGTGTTCGCCGGGTCGATGTTCCCGTTCCTGTTCATCACCATCGCGTGCGGCGCCCTCTCCGGCTTCCACGCCCTGGTCGCCTCCGGCACCACGCCGAAGCTGATCCAGCGGGAATCGCAGGTCCGGATGATCGGCTACGGCGCCATGCTGATGGAGTCGTTCGTGGCGATCATGGCGCTGATCGCGGCCTGCGTGATCGACCCCGGCCTGTACTACGCGATGAACGCCCCGGCCGGGGTGCTCGGCGCCACCGCGGAGAGCGCCTCGCACGCGGTGGCCGGCCTCGGCTTCACGATCACCCCCGACGACCTGCGCTCGGCGGCGTCGGTGGTCGAGGAGAAGACGTTGATCGCCCGCTCCGGCGGCGCGCCCACGCTGGCCGTGGGCATGTCGGAGATCTTCGCCGAGGTGTTCGGCGGTTCCGGGATGAAGGCGTTCTGGTACCACTTCGCGATCATGTTCGAGGCGCTGTTCATCCTGACCACCGTGGACGCGGGCACCCGGGTGGGCCGCTTCATGCTCCAGGACATGCTGGGCAACGTGTGGAAGCCGATCGGCCGGGTCGACTGGAAGCCCGGCATCTGGTTGACCAGCGCCGTGGTGGTCGGCCTCTGGGGCTACTTCCTCTACGCCGGAACCACCGACCCGCTCGGCGGAATCAACCAGCTCTTCCCGCTGTTCGGCATCGCCAACCAGCTCCTGGCCGCGGTCGCGCTCACCGTGGCCACCACCGTGCTGATCAAGTCGGGTCGACTGCGCTGGGCCTGGGTCACCGGCATCCCGCTGGCCTGGGACGTGGCCGTGACCTACTCCGCCGGATGGCAGAAGATCTTCTCCGACGACCCCCGGGTCGGCTTCTTCGCCCAACGCGACCGCTACGCCGACGCGATCGACGCGGGCAAGGTGCTGGGCCCGGCGAAGAACATGGACGACATGCACACCGTGGTGCTGAACTGCACCGTGGACGGCGTACTGATCGCCCTGTTCCTGGTCCTGATCGCGGTGGTGATGGGCAACGCGGCCGTGGTCTGCGCGCGGGCGATCCGCGCCGGCGTACCGCTGCCCACCACCGAGACGCCCTACGTCGCCTCGACGCTGGTGCTCGAACCGACGGCCTCGCCCAGGGAGAAGGAACTCGCCACCGCGGGCGCCGGCGGTCCCGGCGACGAGGCGGGAGCGTCGTGACCGGGCCGGCCCCGGGTATCGGCGCACGGTTCGCCCGGAACCGGCTGTTCCGGTGGATCCGGTGGTATCTCCGGGAGATCTCCGGCGCGGCGGACTACGACCGGCACTGCCTGCGGCACCGACGCGAGCATCCGGACCGGCCGATCCCCTCCCGCCGAGCGTACGAAGCCTGGCGGACCAGGCGGCGCGAGGAGAACCCGCAGGCACGCTGCTGCTGACACCCGTTGCCGGCACCGCGCGACGGCGGGCGGCGGAGCGGGTCTTCGCCGCCGCCCGCCCACCGCCCGCGGCCCACGGCAGCATCGGCTGTCATGGCGTCGAACCCGCCCACGCGGTCCGCGCGTTCGCGGTCCCGCGTGGGGGCCCGGGTCAGCGCTTGCGCTTGAACTCGTACACGGTGGCCTGCGCGGCACAGTCACGCGGCGGAATCATCTCGACCCGCAGGACGCCCGTACGGCGGTCGTAGTCGTTGCCCTCGGTCTCGAAGTCGGCGGCAGCGCCCGGGCAGGCGCTGAGCAGCGGCAGTGCACCGAGGGAAGTCACGTGCCCGGTCACCGTCTTCCCGTTCAGCGCCTTCTTCAGTTCGATCTGCAGCAGCGGCTTGGCGACGGGGAACAACTTCGCGTCGGAGTCGTCCGACGCACACACCAAGCGCTTCTCGTCCAGGAAGGTGCACCCCTGGATGTCCTTGACCGGCCGGTCCAGTTCGATGGTCGCGGCGAGCGGGAGGGTGCCCCCGGTCCGCGGCGTGGCCTCATTCAGCATCGGCGTGGGGAAGACGAGCAACCGATTCATCGTGTCCCACTCGCCGGAGACGAGCCAACGGCCGTTGGGGGAGACCGCGGCGAAGGAGTTGTTCATCGCCTCACCCGCCGCCAACGGGTGCACGTACTCGTAGGCGTCCCCGGCCGGCGTGGTGACCCGGAACATCTTGGCGGTCGCGTCCCCACCACCCTGGTAGGCGTCGAACACGTAGCCGCGCGAGGAGTCCGGGTCGCCGATGTGCCCCCAGCCACGCTCCCGCACCGGCGCGGGAATCGAGGTGTTCCCGGCGTAGTACATGTAGGGCTTCCCATGGTGGGGCCGCACGCCGGCCAACCCCTGGGCCTGGGACTGCGCGTCGATCTCGTACTTGCCGATCGGCTTCCAACCACTGACGGCGGACGGGAACGCGGCCTGGGCGTCACCGCCCGCCGCCTCCGCCGCGTGCGCCGTAACCGCGAGCCCGCCGCCCGCACACAACGCGACGCACACCGCGCCGACCGACGCCCCGCGCCACGCCGCCCGCAAACCCTTCGAGACCAGCTTCATAGCCACCGAACTCCTCAACCGCGCCGATCCCACGCCAACGTGTTCGAACGCCAAGACCATGACGCAGCACGGTGTCCGCCAGGCGCCCCCCACCTGAACGCCTCCGAACCAGTTCCCAACGTTCCGAAATGCCACCGGGCGTGACGAATCCGATACCGACACACCCGAGGGACTCCCGGCCGCGGGGGAGGAACGGGCCTGGGCACAGGGGTCGTCGCCACGGTCGTGTTCCTCGACGCCGCCGACCGGTTCGAGCCGTCGAACGGGTTGGGCAGGGGGTAGTCGGGAAAGGTTGCCGCTGATCGCTCGTCCACGCGCCTGTTCGTTGGTCCGTCCGTTTGTTCGTCCGTTCGTCCGTTCGTTTGTCCGTTCGTTCGTCGTGTCGAGAAGGAGTCGCTCGTGGTGCGCGGAAGTTCACGTTCGAGTGCGCAGAAGGGTCATCCGTTCGGTCGTCGGCCCACCGGTGGGTGGGCCGACGTGATGTGGGACTGGTCGAAGTCCGGCACCCGGCACGCGGCCCGGAACCGGCTGTTGCGCCGGCTGCCCGGAGTCGGATCGGCGACGGCCTACCGATTCGGACTGGTGGAGCGGGCGCACTACGCGTACGGCGTGCGCCGGGCCACCGAGTCGGCCGCCCGCCTGGGGCATCGGGGCGTGACGGTGGTCGAGTTCGGGGTCGCCGGCGGCAACGGGCTGCTGGCGCTCGCCGAGCACGCCCGGCACTACGCCGCCGCCACCGGTGTCACGGTCCGGGTGGTCGGCTTCGACGGCGGGGTGGGCATGCCGCCGGCCAAGGATCCGCGGGACCTGCCCTACCTGTTCGGCCCCGGCTTCTACACGATGGACCACGAACGACTGCGCGCCCGCCTGGGCGACGCCGAACTGGTGATCGGCGACCTCGCCCGGACGCTGCCCGACTACCTCGACACCCGGGCCCTCGAACTGCGGAACCACCCGGTCGGGTTCGTCGCCCTGGATCTGGACCACTACACCTCGACCACGACCGCGCTGGAACTCTTCCGCAGGCCCGACCACGAGCACCTGCTGCCCAGGGTCACCTGCTACCTCGACGATCTCCCGGGCACCGTCGAGCAGATCGGCGAGGCCGCCGCGATTGCCGAGTTCAACGCCGCCCACCCGGACCGGGCGATCGGCCGGGTCCTGGGCCTGCGCGCGTTCACCCCCTTCGACCCGCCGTGGGCCGACCAGATCTACGTCCACCACCGCCTGCATCACCCCGACTACGCGCATCTGGAGACCGGCGCCACCGGCGACCAACTCCCCCTGGCGCCCTGACGGTCGACCGACCACCGCCGACGGTGTGCTGCGGGCCGGAGCACGACCCGGCCCGCAGCGCCCCGAGCCGGGTCTCCGGCTCAGCCGACCGGCGAGTCGTCGTCCTCCGAGGACGACCCGCGATCACGTGGAGGGGGACCCGGCCGATGACCGGAACGCCAGGCGCTGTAGAGGGCGGCCAACGCCATGGCGACCGCCGCGAGCGAGGTGGCCGGAACGCCGAAGGCGACGAGGACGATTCCGGTGACCAGGACCGCGAGGAACGCGACCAGGTCGGTGTACCGCCGGGGCGGCGAGGGTGGTTCGGTTGTCATTGACGGTGCCTTGTCGACGTCGCGGTGGATGAGAATGGGTTCAGCCTGGACGGGCCACACTCCGTTGCGCCGGCCGGCACGGTGAACCGATCGTTGCCATTCGCCGGCAACGACTGGTCGGGCGGCACCCCACACGGTGAACTGTCCGTTGCCGAACGGACGCAACGACCGCTCGGCCGGACACGGAGGTGGCGATGACGGAAGCCGGGCGGGGCCAACTGGTCCCGTTGGGAGCCGACTTGACCGAGGGATCGAGGGTCCTGGCGGAAAGCCTGCGACTGCTCTTCGCGGTCCTGGACGTGTCGATCACCCGATACGCCGCCCGCTGCGCCCGGGACAAGGGGGCGGTCTCGCGCTACCTGAACGGCACCCGGGTGCCCCCCTGGGAGTTCGTGGTGCAACTCCAGGACCACGTGGCCAAACACACGGGCCGGGGGATCACCGCCGAGGCGGCCGCCGACCTCCGGGCCCGGCACCGGGCGGTGTTGCAGGCGCGCAACCCCGACCTTGCCGAGGTGCAACGCCTGAAGGACGCGCTGGCCCTGGCCGACGAACACGCCCAGCAGGCCCAGTTGCGCGAAAGAATGTTCGACAACGAACTCCGGGATCAACAGCAGCGCGTTGCAGAGCTGCAACGCCAACTCGACGAGCACCGACTGCGCGCCGAGCAATCACGCGTGGCGCAGACCCGGGCGCTGGAGCGCTGGAACGAGGAGAACGCCCGGCTGCAAACGGAGTTGGCCCGGCTGCGCGGCTTGGTGACCGAACTGGAGGCCGAACTGGCCGAGTCGCATCGCCGCGTCCTCGAAGCCGAGAACCACTGCCGCGGCCTCGAACTCCAGCTCGATGCCGCCGAATCCGACCCGAGCGACGACGCGGACCCGGCGGAGCGCGGCGAGTCCGAGGTCGATGTCTGGGACACCTACCGGCGGGAGCGGCGGCACGACGAGTCGCTCACCCGGCCATACGTCCAGGACTTACGCGAACGCCACAGGTACGCCCGCGGAGTCGGCGAATCCGGTGACCCGGCGCGCGCGGCACGGCTGTTCGCCGCGCTGGCCGACGACCTCGCCCAGGTACGGGGCAGCGCTGCGGGCACCACGGTCGAGGCCCGTCGCGAACACGTGCTCTGGACCGAGCGGGCCGGTGACGTGCCCGGAGCGGCGCGGCTCCGGGCCCGGCTCACCGAGGAACTCGCCGGTGTCCGCGGCACGGACGCGGACACCCTCAGGCTGCGCTGGGCCCATGCGCACGAGGCGAAGAACACCGGTCAACTCGACGAGGCGGCACGCCTGTTCGCCGTGCTCGCCGACGACCTGACTCGGGTGCACGGCAGCGACCACCCCGAGGCACGGAAAGCCCTTCACGAGGAACGGACCTGCGTCGACATGCCGAACACGCCCGCGGTGGAGGCGGCCTGGTCGCAGGTCGAGCAGTCGCGTCGCACATTCGGATCGGACGCGCTGGGTACCCTCCGGGCCCGCCGAGCACACGCGCACGCGCTGGGGCAGGCCGGCCACGCGACGGGGGCGGCACAGGCGCTCGGGGTATTGGTCGAGGACATGACCCGCGTGTACGGAGCCGACCATTTCGACACGCTGAACATTCGCCACGCGCACGCGTTCTGGACCGGCTGCACCGACGACACGACGGCCGCGGTCCGCATATACGAGGAACTCATTCCCGACCTGATCCACCACTGTGGACCCGACCACCGCGACACCCTGGACGCCCGTCGATGGCATGCCGCCTGGCGCAGTCCGACGGCCGCACCACGCGAGGCACGGGAGTTGTACGCCCTCCTCCTGAAGGACCTGATCGGCTACCGGGGCCACGAACACCCACACACCCTGGAAATCCGGGCGGCCCTCGCCCACTGGACCGGCAAGGCCGGAGCGGCGGGCAAGGCGGCAGAGCTGTACGCGATCCTCGTCCAAGACCTGACGCGCATCCGCGGTGCGGAACACCCGGAAACCCTCCGGGCCCGAAAACAGTGCGCCGCGTGGTCCGAACAACGTTGAAGCCCATACCGAGACAACCGGCGGCCCGGCGCGCCGCCGCCGCCGCCCACCCGACACCCGACCGGGCAACCCATGTGACGCCGAGGCCGTCGTCATACGAGGATGTCCACATGTCAGACACCAGGTCCTCGCTGCCCCGTCAGGTCGCCGACACGCACGTCGACCAGCTCATCGCCATCGACCCGATCACCGGAACCTATCTCGGCGTCCCGGAAAGTTCCGCCAGGCTGCCCGACCTCTCCCCGGCCGGGCGGGAGGCGCGCGCCGACCTGGCGCGGGCCACCCTCGCCAGGCTCGACCGGGCCGAGCAGCAGCCCGGCGCCGAGGGCGACATCGAACGCCGGTGCGCCCGGCTGCTCCGGGAGCGGCTGACCGCGGAACTGGCGGTGCACGAGGCCGACGAGGGCCTGCGCACCGTCGGCAACCTCGGCACACCGCTGCACGACGTCCGCGAGGTGTTCACCGTGACGCCGGCGGAGACCGACGCGGACTGGGCCGCGATCGTCGAACGCCTGCGCGCGGTACCGGACGCGCTGGCCGGCTACCGCGAGTCGCTCGCCCTCGGCCTGGAACGCAAGCTGTACGCGGGCCCTCGACCGACCGCGACGTGCATCACCCAACTCGGCGAGTGGGCCGACACCGACGGCAGCGGCCGAGGCTGGTTCGAGGACTTCGCCGCCGACGGCCCGCAGACCCTGCGCACCGAACTCGACGAAGCCGCCCGCGCCGCCACCGCCGGGGTGGCGGAACTGCGCGACTGGATGCGGGACGTGTACGCACCCGCCGTCGCCGACGCCCCCGACACCGTCGGGCGGGAGCGGTACGCCCTCTGGTCGCGCTTCTTCAACGGCGCGGACCTCGACCTGGACGAGGCGTACGCCTACGGCTGGTCGGAGTACCACCGCCTCCTCGGCGAGATGCGCGAGGAGGCCGAGAAGGTGCTGCCCGGCGCGGCCACGCCCTGGGTCGCACTGGCCCACCTCGACGAGCACGGCACGCACATCGAGGGCGTCGACGAGGTCCGCGCCTGGCTGCAGGGCCTGATGGACCAGGCGATCGAGCGGCTCGACGGCACCCACTTCGAGCTCGCCGAGCGAGTGCGCCGGGTCGAGTCGTGCATCGCCCCGCCCGGGAGCGCCGCCGCGCCGTACTACACGCCGCCGTCCGAGGACTTCACCCGCCCGGGTCGGACCTGGCTGCCGACGATGGGCCTGACCAGCTTCCCGGTCTACGACCTCGTGTCGACCTGGTACCACGAGGGCGTCCCCGGCCACCACCTCCAGCTCGCCCAGTGGGCGCACATCGCCGGCGACCTGTCCCGCTACCAGGCCACCGTCGGCGTGGTGAGCGCCAACGCCGAGGGCTGGGCGCTGTACGCCGAGCGCCTGATGGACGAACTCGGCTTCCTCACCGACGCCGAGCAGCGCCTGGGCTACCTCGACGCCCAGATGATGCGGGCCACCCGCGTCATCGTCGACATCGGCATGCACCTGGAGCTGGAGATCCCGGCCGACTCCCCGTTCCATCCCGGCGAGCGCTGGACGCCGGGCCTGGCCCAGGAGTTCTTCGGCGCGCACAGCAGCCGCCCGGCCGACTTCGTCGAGAGCGAACTCACCCGCTACCTGACCATCCCCGGCCAGGCCATCGGCTACAAGCTCGGCGAACGCGCCTGGCTGCTGGGCCGCGAGAACGCCCGCCGAGCCCAGGGCGCCGCCTTCGACCTGAAGTCCTGGCACATGGCCGCGCTGTCCCAGGGCTCGCTGGGCCTGGACGACCTGACGGACGAACTTTCCGCCATCCCCGCCCCCTAGCCTGCGACCCCACACCAACCACACGGGATCCTCCGCCGCCGAACCCGGCTGCGCGGGATCCCGTGTACGGTGCGGCCACGGCGGACCCGGCGCCGCAGCCGAGCGGGCGTGGTCCGTGCCGTGATCCTCCCGGGTCGCACGCCACCGGGCCCGCCGTGCTCGGCTCGCAGCGCACACCATCGCGTACGGGTGGGGCGGGAGCGGACCTGCGAAGATCGGTACCCCTTCGGAGGACTTCCGGACCCGCCGCCATATCGGCACGGCCACCATTCGGCTGTCCCCGCAGGGCCGTCGACGCCTGCCCGACAACGTCCCCCCCGGAGTTGGTGCGTGCGGTCGACGCCACCGCGACCGCCGTCGGCGACACCGGATGGGTCGAGGCGGTCGTCCCGATCGAGGGCATCGAGCATGCCTGCGGCGAGCTGCTGCGGCTCGGTATCGACGTCGAGGTCGTCGCGCCGGACGAACTGCGCCGGGCGATGGCCGACAAGGTGGGCGTACTGGCCAGAGCCTATGGACTCGCCTGACCCACAGCCGGGTCACATGACGATGACGACCTTCGCGCGGGCGTGCTCCACCTCCAGGTGCCGGATGGCTTCGGCGCCTTCGTCGAACCCGTAGGTGCGGTCGACGGCCGGCACGACCTTTCCCGAGGCGGCCAGTTCCGCCAACGTCGCCAGACTCTCCCGACTCGGCGTCGCCGTCAGCACCTGCACCCGTTGCCGCGCGAAACGCGACATCACCCGTCCCTTGAGGAGCAGGCCCATCGGGCCGACCAGGCTGCCGCCTTCGGACATCCCGCCGCCGGAGAGCACGAGGGTGCCCGTCGCGGTCAGCGCGCGCCGGCAGTCCGTCAGGGTCCGGTTTCCCACCAGGTCGAACACCACGTCGTAGGACACGCCGGCTGCGGCGAAGTCCGCCCGGGTGTAGTCGACCACGTGGTCCGCGCCGAGCGACTGGACCAGATCGGCATTCCGAGTGCTGCACACACCCGTCACCTCCGCGCCGAGCACCTTGGCGATCTGAACGGCGAAGGTACCCACACCGCCGGACGCGCCGTTGATCAGCACCCGCTGCCCCGGCCGCACGTCGGCCGCATCCCGCAGACCCTGCAGCGCGGTGTACCCCGCCAGAGGCAACGCGGCGGCCTGCTCGAAGGTCACGCTCGGCGGCTTGGATGCCACCAGGTCCTCCGGCGCCGAGACGTATTCCGCGAAGGCACCTTCCGCCTCGCCGAACACCTCGTCGCCGGCGGCGAACCCCTGCACCTGCGCGCCGACCGCTTCGACCACCCCCGCGAAGTCGGTGCCCCGGATCCGCGCCTTCGGCCGGGTCGCTCCGAACACCAGCCGCGCGAGGTACGGGTCACCCCGCATGACGTGCCAATCGCGCGCGTTGACCGACGCGGCCCGAACCCGCACCAGCACCTCGCGATCGGCGACCGTGGGCCTGTCCACCTCCCCGACCCGCAACACGTCGGGTGAGCCGTATCGCTCCTGGACGATCGCCTTCATCGCATCTCCGTCCCGTGCGGATGGACGCGCCGAACGATCCGCCCGGCCCACTACGACGCTAGGGCAACGAACTCCGCTCAACCATCGGGGACTTTCCCTAGTGGATCGCCCCCATCGCCCCGATCGCCCCGAACCCCGACCAGCCGCCCGAACCGGGACTTGCTCGCCGCCCGGGCGAACCGGGCCGTCCGAGCCGGTGGTTCGGGACACCTCAGCGGAGCACCGGGATGCCGCCGGCCAGGGTGACGCAATAGACGAGCGTGTACAGGGAGTACGTGAGCCGGTCCGCGGCCGGTGTGCGCAGGGTGAGCACCCGCCAGGCGACCGTCCAGGACAGTCCGGCGACCGGGACCAGGCAAAGCAGGACCTCGGCGCGGTCCGCGCGCGAGGCGTACAGCAGGATGTGCACGATCGCGGGCATGGCCAGTATCAGAACTGCCAGATATCGGCGACTGGTTCGCTCACCCAGCAGCATGGGGAAGGTGCGCCGGCCGATCATCCGGTCCCCGTCCAGGTCGCGCAAGTCCTGCATCTGCAGGCCGAGTCCGCCCAGGACGACGGCGAGCGTGAGGATCCAGCGCCATGCCGTCGCGTCCAGGGGCGCGATCTGCTGCCAGGCCGCCGCGAGTTGCACGATCGCGCCGGGGACGATGATGGCGTCCCGGGTCGGTCCCCAGCGACTGACCGGGGTGAAGTTGTTCACGACGGTGATCGCCTGCCACAGGAGGGCCCACCACAGCACCCCCAGGGTCCAGCCCAGGAGGGGGAAGACGGCCATCGCGACCAGCCAGCGCCGCCAGGCTCCCGCTCGGCTGACCAGCCCCGAGGCCAGGGGACGGTCGGGTTTGTTGGCCTGGTCCTCGCGAGGGTCGGCGCCGAGCTGGTTGGCGACGCAGAAGATGTAGATGAACAACGTCAGGTAGACCGCCGCGCGGGCCAGCGCCCGACCGGTGGCCGCGGCGTCGGCGTGGCTGTGCGAGGCACCCGCCAGGACGAACAGGCAGCCGGGAAGCAGCGACGCGGTCAGATCACGATAGACGAACCGCCAGGTCACCAGGCCCTCGCGGGTGAACGCCGGGCGTTGCCGGGACGGTGTCGCCGCGGTGGGTGCCCTCATCCGGCACCTCCCTCCTCGTGTGGGCCGGGGTCAGTGGCTGCGACGGATGGTCAGGTCCGCGAGGGCCAGGAGGTCGCCTGCGGCGCTCGGATCGACGCCGGACCGGGCGAGGTGTCCCGACGCTTCGTGCAACTGGCCGGTGGCCCGCTCCAGCGACCAACTCCGGCCGCCACAGCGGTCGATGAGCCGGGCGGCATGCGCCAGGTCGGACAACGACAGCCGGCCCGGTCGGGAGTACAACTCGGCCAACTCGTGGGCGCAGGGCGCTCCGGACCGCAGGGCCGCCACCACGGGCAGCGACTTCTTGCGCGCCGCCAGGTCGGCGTACACGGGCTTTCCGGTGATCGCGGGATCTCCCCAGATGCCGAGAATGTCGTCCAGGAGTTGGAAGGCGACGCCGATCGCCCGGCCGAACCGGTCGAAGCACCGGGCCTGGGCCTCGGTACCGCCGCCGTAGCGAGCGCCCAGCGCACACGCGGAGCCCAACAGCGACCCGGTCTTGCCCTCGGCCATGCCCAGGCATTCGTGCAGCGACACATCGGTGCGCTGCTCGAACGAGCAGTCCTGGTACTGCCCTTCGCACAGTTCGATCTCGCAGGTCGTCAGCGCGCTCTGCGCCATGGAGAGGTGTTCGGCGGGTCCCTCGGCCAAAACGTGCGAGGCGAGCGCCTGGAGCGCGTTGCCGGCCAGCACCGCGTTCGTGGTGCCGAAGACCTTCCAGGCGGTGGCCCGTCCGTGACGCATGGTGTCCCGGTCCATCACGTCGTCGTGCAACAGCGTGAAGTTGTGCACGAGTTCCACCGCCACCGCCGCGGGCATCGCCATCTCGGCGGTGCCTCCGACGGCGGCGGCCGCCGCGAAGACGAGCGCCGGCCGAAGCGCCTTGCCGCCCGCTTCGCCGGGGTGGCCGCGCTCGTCCCGCCAGCCCATGTGGTACTCGGCGGGCCGTCGCACCCCCGGTGGGAGTCCCGAAATGCAGCGGCGCAGTTCCGGGTCGACGATGCGACGGGCCCTCGTCAGAAGCAGACGGCCTGCCTGACGGGGGCAGTCGAGGGACAGGCTTGCGGGCATGGGCATGCGTCGGCTCCAGGTACGGTCACGTCCGCTGGAGATGCAGCGAAGGCCACTCGGTGATCCACCCATAAGATAGGTGATGGCCGAAAAGGGTCATGCATTCTTCTGTGGCCCCTTCGGGTGATACGGGTCCTCGGCGCGGTGCGCGGTGCCGCAACAGCCTCCGCCGGTCGGTTCGTTGCGGCCATCGGTGACCCGGCCGGCGACACGTCGTTAGGCGGTGCATGTACGCCATCGGAACCGTCGACCGCAGCTTCCTGGGCATGCCGGCGACCCAGCCGCCGATCACCGGATTCTTCCTCGACTTCCGGGGAACGCCACCCCCCTTCGAGGCACTGGCCCGGCGTGTCGAGCAGCGGGCGGGTGGGCTGCCCGCTCTGACACACCTGCTCCCCGGGGACACGAAACGGTGGTGGCCCGTGCGAACCGGCGCCCCGGACCTCGCTGTTCATCTACGGCACCAGGTGCTCCCGGCGGGCGACGAGGTTCTCGCCGACGCGTGCGACACGCTCCTGAGCGATCCATTGCCCGGACCCGCGCACCCGCAATGGGACTGCCGGCTGCTCACCCAGGAGTCCGCTCCGGACCGGTTCCGCCTGTGCTTTCGCATCCATCACGCGTTCCAGGACGGCGTCGGCGGGGCGTACAGCACCCTGGCCCTCTTCGCGGACGACCCCGCCGACGGTCCGAGGTTGTATCCGGCGGCCCGCGCCAGTGCCGCGACGATGTTGCGGATCGGTGCGCAGATGTACGCGCCGCTCCTGTCCGCGACCCCCGGATGGGCCGGCCTGCGCCCGCCCGCCGACGACTCCGGGCGGCGTTGGAACCACCACGACGTCCCGACGGCCCGCCTGCGCGACCTCGCCGAGACGCACCACGCCAACGTCAACGACGTCTGCCTGGCCGCCCTCTCGCTCGCCCTGAAGTCCTGGGACGCCGGCCCGGCCCCCGTCCACCCGCCGGAGCCCGCTCACCTCTTGGCGGTCATGTCCACCCGGCAGCCCCACGAAAGGCACGCCCCCGGCAACCGCATCGGCGGATACCGGATCGTGCTTCCCGGCACGGCGACCACCCTCGACGCGGCGGTCGCCGACGTACGCCGGCAAAGCGATGTGGTGCGCCGCGGCGACCGCCGGGACGCCTTCCGGGCCCTGCTCGGCCTGCCCGCGCTCCTGTGTCCCGGCCCGACGATGTTGCGCACGATGCTCGGACGCCGGGTGTACCCCCTCGCCGCGAGCAGCATCACCTTCCCCGAGACGTTCGGCTGCTTCGGCGCCCGCTTCGACGCGGCCTCGATGTTCGTCAACGTCGGTGACGCGAGCCCGGTGTACGTCTCCTTCACCCGTACCCCAACCACGGTGCGCTGCACCGTGGTTGCCGACCGGCCCCGGGCCCGGGCGATCACCATCCCGCAGCACTGGGCCCGGGTCCTGACCGGGGGAACGCCGTCCGGGAGCGGGTTCAGCGGACCGGCACCGTACGGTCGACGGCCCGCAGACGAAGCGAGTGCGGGCTGATCGTGGCCGCCGCGCGCACCCGTACCGGCCGATCCGACACCGAGGTCAGTCGCCAGCGACGGGTGATGGCGACCAGCGCCAGGACGGCCTCGGTGAGGGCGAACCGGTCGCCGATGCATTTGCGGGCCCCGGCGCCGAACGGCAGGAACGCGTGGCGCGGCGGCGCGGGGCGCGAGGGATCCCACCGGTCGGGATCGAACCGTTCGGGCGCCGGGTAGATGTCGGCCCGGTGGTGGATGAGATAGGGGCTGTACGCGACGACGGAGCCCGCAGCGAACCGTTGGCCCCCCAGGACGGTGTCGGTGGTGACCCGCCGAGTGGTCAGCCACACCGGTGGGTAGAGACGCAAGGCCTCGCGGACGACGCGACCGGTGAACACCGCCCGGTCGGGACACACCCGCCCATCCGGTCCGGCGGGCTCGCAGCCGTCGACCTCCTCGTGCAGGCGGGCCTCGATCTCCGGATGCCGGGACAGCAGATGCAGCACCCACGACAAAAGATTCGCATTGGTTTCCGCGCCGGCAACAAAGAACGTGATCATCTGATCGCTCAGCTCGGCGTCGGACAGCCCACCGCACACCGCGTCTTCGGGACTGCGCGCGCCCATCAACGCGGACAGCAGATCCCCCCGGTCCTCGCCGCGTACGCGATACCCGGCGACGACCTCGTCCAGCACACACCGCAGGCGGGCCTGTGCCGCGTCGTAGCGCCGCTTCCCGGCGGTCGGCAGCCGACCGAGAGCCGGCGGCAGAATCGCCCGCGTGTAGCTCTCCCGCACCACACAGGTGAGGTCTTCGACCGCTCTGTCCACCGCCCCGGGCGACAGCGCGCTGGAGAACATCGTCTCGGCCAGCGTCCGCACCATCAGCGAGAGCATCTGCGGCATCACGTCGAGGATCCCACCATTGCGCCAGCCGTCCACGGCCAGCCGATTCTGACGGACCATCGCGGATGTGTATCCATCCAGTCGCGCGGGTTGGAAAGCCGGCTGGGCCAGCCGCCGCCGACGGCGGTGCGCGTCACGCGGACAGGTGAGCAACCCACCCCCCAACAACTCGCGCGCCCCGTCGTAGGCCGGTCCGCCCTTGTCGAAAGTCCGGTCGTCCAACAGCAGTTGCCGAGTCAGTTCCACATCGCACACCACCACGGTGTCCACCGCACCCAGGCGGATCCGGACCAGATCCCCGTGCGCGGGAAGAGACCTGAGGAACCCGAGCGGATCACTCAACAGTTGCCCACCGTGCCCGACCAACGGCCATCCGCCGGGCGCCCTGGGAATTTCGTCGACCTTCACAACCGCCTGCACCTGTACGCGCTTCTTCCCACGAACCAACCCACCCGAGCGAGCCCGCCGATCGAACCCCGACCGCAACCCCAGCACAACCCGACGCCCGACCCCAACCCCACGGCCGAGAACCACCCGAACGGCACAGCTCCCCGAGCGCCCGGCAGCCGGTTCGACTCCTCGTGCCGTCCCCCGACGAGCAGCCGACCGCCCGAAGCGGGCCGCGCGTCGAGTACGGAGAACTCCCGTGTCGGAGAGGCAGGTTACTGTCTCCGTTCATTGGGGCCGGTCGGAGCACCTTCGAGGTCCGCGGTCATGGGGGGTGGGGCCGGATGGGCACAACCGAATACCGGAAAGTCCACGCAGTGGAAGCCCTGCCGGCAGCCATACCTCACCCCCCTCCCGCGCCCCACCGCAACGCCGGGTTTCACCCCTTGGCGGGACGGCGAAGCCCCGCCGGAACGCGCGGGTTCCGACGGGGCTCGGTCGGGCCCGTCAGGGGCATGGCGGGTGCTCGTGGGCTCGGGGCCTCACATGATGCGGAGGCGTTCCATCGTGCCGTCCTCGGCGCGCAGGAAGATCTCGTAGCCCTCTTCCTGGCGTTCTTCCATGTAGGCGTAGACCTGGACCGCGCGGTTGACGATGTCGCTCTTGTTCATCTCTGTTCGCCGCATCAGATATGTCATCGCCTTTTCCGCAGCCGAGATCAGTGCGACGGAGAAGCGGGATCGGGCCTGCCTGTCGCCGGAATCCTCCACCGTCGATCCTTCCTTGCCCACGCGTGGTGAGGGTCGCCTCTCGGCTGCCGTTCTCGCGGTCCTCGCGGCCATGAACTCTCCTACCTCAGTGAAATGTTCGCTTCAGGTAGCTATGCAATTGTTGTTCTGATATCTGCCGAGGCGTGGCTAAATCATGTCATGAACGCGCCGTTGGAACGTCGGATCCACGTCGCGAATACGCCCGTCCGAAGGATGCAGGACGTCGATTTGCCGCGATCCGAGCACCCTCGGGGCACCCTTCCGAGGACGCGCGGGCGTCCCGTCGCGGTCCTCTTGGCGTCCTGTGGCGGCAGCTCACGCATCACTCGGATGTGTGATTGATGCGATAGGTACGTTTGAGCGAAGCTGGACTGCAACCTCGACACTCGGCCGAACCCCCACCGGAGCCCCCTCCGACGCGCCGGGGTCCGAGCACTTTCCCAAAGATCTTGAAACCCGGAGTGGACGCAACGCGCCGCGCAAACGGGATAACGACGAAGGCATTTCACGCCTCCTGCGCGCCCCGGGCGTACGCCCGGTTTATCCGTAGGTCGCGTGCATCAACCGTTCGGAAGGATCGCCCCCGTGACAGGCACCACCTGGCCCGCCGGAGCCGGGAACCTCCAGCTCCTCATAGGCGTACTCGCCGTCCTCCGCGTCAAGACGGCCGGAGCACCCGCACCGCGCCCGACCGGTGCGTCCCGGCATCGCGGCCGCCCCGGGTGCGGACTGCGCGCCACGCGCTCCGCGCGCGGGAAGGGCGGCGGACGATGAGCGAATCCCCCGAACGGATCGAGGTCTACTGGTTCGACCCCACCGACGCGGAGATCCGCGCGCTGGGCCTGGAACCGATCGACGTCCTCCATGGCCTCGACGACCTCGACGTGTTCGCCGGCATCGACCCGGCCGACCCCTTCGCCATCCCGGACCCCGCGGCCGAACCGCCCGCCCCCGGCGTCGAACCCGACCATGCCCGGCCGGACCCGGACGGATCCCTCGACGTCGACCTGACCGACCTCCTGCGCAACGACTACCACGCGTTCGCCCGGACCCACCTGCCGATCCTGACCCGCCTCGCCTACCGATTCCTGGAATCCGTGGACGACGCCGTCCAGGCCGTCGAGGACGTCATGGTCGTCGTGGACCGCCGCTGGGACGAACTCCTGCGCTCCCCGGGCCCACCCGTCGACGCCGTCGTCAAACTCCTGATGGAGCACCTGGACGACCACGCCGCCCGCTGCGCCCGGGTCAGACACGCCATGGCGCCCCACCGCAACGCCGACGAGGGCCCGCGACTGCCGGTCGAACTGCCCTGGGCCGACGAGTTCGTCGACTTCGCCCGCGCCTACCGGCCCACCCTGACCTCGCTCGCCCGCAGACGGCTGGGCTCGCTGCACCAGGACGCCGAGGACGTCGTCTCCGAGGTGATGCTCGCCATGTGCGTGCGCTGGAACCTTCTGGTCCAACACCCGAGCCCACCCCAGGCCCTGGCCTACCGCATGCTCAAGGGCAAGGCCGTCGACTGGCAGCGCCGCGCCGTCCACCGCCGCGAGGTCAGCGTCGACTTCACCGCCCCCTCGGCTCCCACGGGCGCCCGCGTCGACACCGCAGGCGATCCCGCCACCTTCGTCCCCGACCTGCACACCGTCCACCGCGCGATCTCGCTGATGCCCCGCAAACGCGGAGTCTGCGCCTGGCTGCACCTGGTCGTGGGCGTCCCCACCGCCGAGGTCGCCGACTACCTGGGGATCACCATCTCCACCGTCCGCTCCCACATCCACGCCGCCCGCCGGGAACTCACCGCCGCGCAGCACGGAACCATCCCCTACGACCCCGTCCGACCCAACCCTCCCGAGGGAAAGACGACATGAATCCTCTCGAACACGCACTCCACGAGCAACGCCGAGCACTCGACGAGGCGTTCGCCGACTACGACCCGGCCGCAGCGGTCCAGCGCCTGGCGTCGCGCATCGTGCAGGAACGGCTCGCCGCCGAGCTGATCCGACCGACCCCGCCCCGTGCTCCGTCCGCGGGCGACGCGGGCGTCGACGAGACGGTCCGCACCCGGGCGGCCGTCGAACTGGAGCACCTGTGCCGGCTGGTCGTCGCCCGCCTCGACACCACCGCCCTGTTGAGCGACTTCGTCGACCACCGCACGCCGGCCGGAGCCGTCGTGTTCGGCTGCCTGCTCTACCTGACCGGTCGGACCGAACCGGCCGCGTTCTGGTGGCGCTTCGGCGCGGGCGCCGAGGACGCGGAGGCGATGCGCTTCCTGGTCCTGCACCACTGCGTCGAGAACGATCGCTACGACGCGGCGTGGTGGACCCGGCGCATGCCCGACGCCGACCCCCCTACGCGCCCGGCGTCCGATGATTCGGATCCGGCCGCCGACACCTACGTCGCGCGCGTGGAACCGGGGATAAGAGGCGTGGAGGATCCCGACTACGGGGAGGTCTGCGTGCCGCACGCGTGGCTCAAGTCGCGTGTGCAGGCACCCGTCGAGCACTCGCCGCGGCCGGGGCAGCGCGCGTCCTGCCCGACGCCCAACTGACGGCGGAGCGCGACCGGGGGACGCGCGATGCCGGACGGCGCACCGTCCGGCATCGCCCCTCGGGAGAGCCTGCGGGAGAGTCGGCCGGGGGATCGGCGACGCGGTACGGGACGCGCGATGTCCCCGCCTCGACGGCATCGACCCGCCCCGGCCCGCTCGCGGGGGCGTCATGGAACGCGGTCGCCGGTCGACGGGAATGAACGAGCCCCGCCGGTCCCTCTTCCGGCGGGGCTCGTCCGAACGTTCCACGTGTCGAAGCCCGTCGAGTCGTCGGGCCGTCGACAGTCGTCGTCAAGGTCTTGTCGATGTCACATGATGCGCAGGCGTTCGATGTTGCCGTTCTCGTCGTGCAGGAAGAGGTCGTAGCCCTCTTCCTGCCGTTGCTCCAGGTACGCGTACACCTGGAGGGCGCGGTTGACGATGTCGTTCTTGTTGAGTTCGGTGCGTTGTAGTAGGTATGTCATCGACTTCGCAGCCGCCGAGATCAACGCGACGGAGAACCGCGGTCGCGCCAGCCTCTCGTCCGTGCCCTCCAACGTTTCCACCCCCTGGCTCGGTGGCAGCTCTCGCTGCTCGGCTGTGTGTGTGGACTTCGCGGTCACTTGCTCTCCTCGCCGCCGGTGAGATGCCCGCTATCAACAACCTTGGGTGTCTTGCCCCCATAAAAGGCAAGGCGCCCCTAAATCATGTCACGCCCCGCCTGAGATTGCATCATCAGGACACCAGGTTTACATCATCCAGGCGGCTAGGAATGGCTGAATCGCAGTCCTGACGGTGCTCAGATGCACCAGACACGTGTCAATCAGGTGCGTGTCGGGTGCATCGTCGGCCGTCGGGAAGCTAGACTCCGAAACGGAGGGGTAGCAAAAGGCGAACACAGGGCACTTCTTCGTGATCGATCATGGAGCGGCCAATAGGTCTCCATGTCCGCACCAGAAGGGCCTCTTGCACCCCATCGGTACCTACCTGCAGGTTTCCAACCTTTGCTGCAACTGGTTGACCTAGGAAGGATCGACTCCCGTCGATGGACAGTTCCACTCACTCCGTCCCCTCGGACGGAACCCCGGAAGAACGACCCGCGCTGTCGCCCGAAGTGCACTTCGAGCGCGAGCGGGAGAACTGCCGCATTGTGTACGCCCGCGGAGACCACCAACTCTCCTACGACGGACGCCCCGAGCACTCGGAACAGGCACTGCGCGCCGCCGTGGTGATAACGGCCATGCTGACCACCGTCGGCGGCCCCACCCTGCTCGTAACCCTGCTCGGGGACCACGCGCCCTGGGAGGTGACCGCAACCCTCGCGGTCTGCCTCATGTTGCTGCCGCTGTTCTACGTCCTCCACGGGACGCGACGCCGGCGGTAGACGCGGCACGGAACCCCATGTTCACGACGAGCGAGTAGGAGAACAATCGAAGGCACCGGAAAACCCGACCGGCCCAACACGCGACCTCGATCGCCTCTCTTGCAGCAGGGTGGGCCCGCATAGACGGAACGCCCCGCCGGCCGACCGGCCGACCGGCGGGGCAAGGCGGTCGACACCCGCCTGCTCGGCCTTCGGGATCCCGCCCGACCGCCGACCGCACGAAGATGAAACCCGGCACCGGGGCGGCGCCGGGAGCTGATCGGCGAACTCGCCCAACCGGTGGGCGCGCATCCGCTACGAGAGACCTTCCGGGGCCTGACCGATGGTCGCGTTGTATCCGAGCGACCGGCAGGCCGAGGCATTCGACGCCTTCCGCGCATGGTGCGCGTTGTCGCGGGAGCAACTCGGGGTCGATCTCGCGGCCGGGCAGGGCGACTTCGGGCTCGCGTGAGGAGATCGCAACACGGTGTCCGACGCCCGCCGGTCCGGCCGGCCCTACCTCCGCCCGGGATCCTCGCTCCCCGTGTGCCGACACTGCAAGGCAACTCCCTTTCATTGCAGGCCCTTTTTGGTTCCGGCGACTCTCACCGAGTGGCTATACGAGGGCGGCATCGCGGATCCCGCCCCCGAGCCGGGCGCTCGGCCCGCCCGCTCGGGGCGTTCGCTCGCGCCCCGGAGCGGAACCGGAATCGGCGATGGATGACGAGCGCTTTGGCACGTGCTAACTTTTGTTGGCAGGTGCCTAGGTAAGGAGGGCGCATGACAGCTACCGAGTCAGCGGGAGATCGGCTGCTCCTGGTGTTGGCCACGCTGGCCAACCCGCACCGATTGCGGGTACTTGGAGCCCTCACCGGCCAACGGCAGTACGTGAGCGAACTGGCGCGCGAACTCGGGGTGAGCCGGCCCCTGCTCCAGGTGCATCTGCGCAAACTCGAACACGCCGGGCTCGTCTCGGCCTCGATCGAGGTCTCGGAGGACGGCAAGGCGATGAAGTTCTACGAAGTCGTGCCCTTCGACGTCCGGCTGACGCCGCAGGCGATCGCCGAGGCGGTCGCCACTCTCGACACGACAGTGAAAGGAGCAAACGCATGAGCTCCAGCGACTGGCAGGAGGTCATCGGTGTCATCGGAGTCTTCGCTCTGGTGACCAGCGTGATCACGGTGGGTATCTGGCAGCTCGCCGCGACGTGGCGGGCAAAGGCCCAGCTTGCCCGGGAAGGCGAGTACCGCTCCATTGCCGACCGGGCCGTTCTGGCACAGGAGGGAACGGAGCGTCGACTGACCGCCATCACCGACCAGTTGACGCAGGCCAGGGGCCAACTCGAGACGGTGCAGGACCGACTGGAGTCGGTCGAGCGGATCCTCAAGGAAGTCGAGTAACCAACCTGTTCCAGGTCGCCGAGCGGCAACTCGGCGACCTGGTGCGAACAAGCGTCACCTCGCCCGAGGGCGAAGTTCTGCGGATCACTCCCCCTTCGACCTTGTGGGACGACGCGCCGCTGCCCGTCCGGCTGTTGCGCACGTCGGCGGATGGCGGGGCTGACCATGGAGCGCTACCGCGCGACCGGCGAGACAGCCAAGGTGTCTGCGACCGCACATGTGAGGAAGTGCCGCCCAACTGCTACCGCTTCGGCCCGATCGAGGATCCGATCACCATCGCCTTCTTGCTCCGGAGGGGCCGCGCCCCTCGCAAGACCCTCCGCGCCCGCCCGACGCACCACGACCCGGCCGCAAGTCTTCACGCGGACGACCCGCCGGGCACCGGGGACGCCGTCGCGCCGTGAGCGTGCGGCGCCGTGTGCGATCAGGCGTACACCCGCACGGAGTTCGTCGACGTGAGGCTCGTCCACAGGCCCGAGTTGCAGTTGTTGATGTCGACGTCCCACGCCACGTTCCCCGTGCCGTCCCGCCCCGTGAACCCCTTGACCCCCGCGCCGCCCGTCTGGCAGTTCACCACGGTGTAGTCGCCGATGAGGTTGGCTACGTTGTACGTCCCGTAGCGGTAGAAGCTGTACACCATGGGGTGGTTCGGGCTGTCGTCCCAGATGTCGCCCTTGTAGATGCAGACATAACCCGAGTCACAGCCGGACGTGCGCATCGAGGGCACGACGGTCGCCGCTGCCGCCGAAGCGGACGCGGCGAAAGTCACCGGCACGGCTGACCCGAGACTCGCGAGGAGCATCACCAAGGCACGGTCCCTGAGAGCCTTCCGACGGGATCGAAGAGAAATCCGGTTGACGTTCATGCACGCTCTCCCATTTCTTCCGGCAGGAATCGGCCCGTCCGGCAGCAAGACGGGCATTCACACACTGGATCCTGTGCCCGGCTCGACACCATCCCCCAACCGAGTGGTTCAAAGTCGGTCGGAATACGAGCGAAGCGCGCCACACGCCGGCGACGGATGGCGGACAAGTTCGGGTGATGTGGCTCGTCGCGGCAGCCCCGGGCGACACGAGGAACGCACGCCACTGGCACCCGGCCGCCCGCCCTACCCCCGCGTCGGACGGCTTCCACAAGGTGCCCCGGCCGACCCACCTGCGCCGGGTGCGGTGGTCGGTCGGTGGTCGCCGAGGATCATCAGGGTGCGTACGCCGCCGGCCACGGTGTCGATGGCCGGGGCGCGAATACTCACCAACGCGGCACCGTAGGCGAGGAGTTCGCTCCGGCTGCAGAACAGGGCGCCGAACTCCGGCGGTTCTTGGGAACCGCGCAGTCGAGAAACCCTCCCGGCCCTACCGGGTGGTCTCCGATCGAGGCTGTTGCGTGGTGGCGCCCGCACCGTCGTTCCCGACCTGCTGTCGTTCGAAATCGTGCGGCGCCAGGCCGGCAAGTCGCCCCGACCCGGGACCCGCTGGGGTGGCGGCGCACCCGTGGCCTGCCCCGGAGGGCTTGCCAGGACCGGGAGTACGAGAACGGCGGCTGTGCGGCCCACCCGAAGGCGACCTCCGATGCCGCTGCTGCGCCCGAAACCGGGAGGATGTCCGACCGGACAGCGACGCCGCGCACGGGCCGAAACGCCGGCTGCGCCTACGCCCGGAGCCGTCCTGAGGCCTGCCGCTTCCCCATCCCGGACCGCAGGTGATGGGGACATGCGACGACTGTGACCGTGCGCGGCCCGGAGTTCGCGGCGTCGATCCGTGCCGCGAATGCCACGAGGGCCGACCGGCGATGGCGTCGTGAGCGCGCACCGGAACCACTCCGCGAACCCACCGCAGCAGCCTGCTCGGCCCACCCTCCCGCAGCCGGCAAGCCGGAACGGAACCGCGAGGCGCATCCGTTCCCCAGGATGACCTCGTTCGCCGGATCCCGCGCGCCGCGCCGGCAGCCAACACCGCGACGCACGGGCCATGTTCGCCGTTCGGGACGCTCTTTTGTCCCGTTCCATCCGACCATCCGTGGCCAGGCCATCCCGTACTTCCACGCGCACGGAACCTCGACGGTGTCGGCCGGGGTGTCAGCGGCCTCGCCCCGGGAGCAGAGGCTGGACCATCCCGGCGCGCGATGCCGGCGGGGCGTCGGCCATGCTGTGCGCGTGGAGTACGTGTCCAGAGTGCCGCGACCGCCGCTGGACGGGCTGATCGACGACCTCTACTACCTGGAGGGTGCGTCGCCGTACGCCCGGCTGACGCTGCCGCCGATGCCGTCGGCGTTGCTCATCGTCAACCTCGGGGCGCCGTTCCGCATCCGCGCCGGCACCGACATCGAGACGGCCGAGTACGCCGACGGCTGCGTGGTCACCACGCCCACCCGCGCGTTGGAGTTCGGCTACCCACCCCGGACCCGGTCCGTCGGCGTGCACTTCAAGCCGTGGGGGCCGGCACCGTTCCTGCCGATGCCCGCGGCCGAGCTGTGTGACCGGCCGGTGACGGTGGAGCAGGTTTGGGGCCGGCCCGCCATAGCCGAGCTGCGAGACCGGCTGGCCAGGGCGGACGGACCGCACGAGATGCTGACACTGCTCGAGGAGGAGCTGAGGCGACGGCTGCGCGAGACCGCCGGCCTGGCGCTGGTCCGCCATACGAGCAGCGTCATCGCGGCGACCGGCGGGGCGGTGGCGATCGGCGACCTGAGCGTGGCGGCCGGTGTCAGCAGTACTCATCTGGCACAGCGGTTCAAGGAGCTCGTCGGCGTCACGCCGAAGCGGCTGGCCCGCACTCACCGCTTCGCCGCAACCGTGTTCGCGATCGACCCCGCCGGACCGATCGACTGGGGCGACGTCGCCGGTGGCGCCGGCTACTTCGACCAGGCGCACTTCGGCCACGAGTTCCGGGCGTTCACCGGGCTCACGCCGACCCGGTACATCGAAGTCCGGCGGCGGTTCCTGCGCGAACATCCCGGCCACGCACTGGACCGCTGGCCACTGCCGGCCGATTGATTTCTTACAAGAGCGACAGCTCACGACACGCTAATTTGAGGGCACCCCAAAGCAAGAGGAGGCCCCGTGGGCAAGGTGGTCATGTACGGCTCGGTGTCGGTGGACGGCTTCGTCGCGGACGAGAACGACCAGCCCGGACCGCTGTTCGACTGGTTGTCCGGCGGTGACGTCCCGTTGGACGAGAGCGGCGAGCTGAAGGTGTCGCAGATGTCCTACGACTACACCCGGCCGTACTGGGACGGGATCGGGGCGACGGTCGTCGGCCGCCACGTCTTCGACATGACGGACGGCTGGGACGGGAAGCCTCCGGGCGGGATCGACCACGTGGTCGTCGTGACGCACCGGCCGGAGCCCGAGGGCTGGGACGCCGAGGCGCCGTTTCACTTCGTCGACGGCGTCGAGGCAGCCATGGCCAAGGCACAGGAGCTTGCGGGTGACCGCATGGTCGAGGTCGCCGCCGGCGACGTCGGTGGCCAGGTGCTTGCCGCGGGCCTGGTCGACGAGGTGCGCATGGACGTCGTACCCGTCGTGTTCGGGTCCGGCAAGCGCTACTTCGGGTCGGTCCACGCGCAGCACCTGTTGGAGGATCCCGACGTGGCGATTCAGGGCAACCGGGTGCTTCACCTGCGCTATCGGGTGCGCCGTTGACCGATCCGGAGCGGGTATATGCGAAGAGGTCCACCGCCAACGCCGACACAAGATCGGGCCTCCGGCCGCGTTTGCGCGTCGCCGTCCCCGGTCGGGCAGCCGACGCCGATCCGCCCCGGCACCTCACCTGCCGCAGGTTCGACTCAAGATCCACGACCGCCCGCCGGTTCCTCGGAGTCCTACCCGCAGGTGAACGCGCCGCACCTCTTGCGGAACCACGCGCGTTGGGGATGCTCCGGGACGCGCATCGTTTCCTGACCGAGCCACTGGGCTCGTAACCGGCAACCAATGATCCGAAGCGCCGAGCCGAACCCGCCCGCCTGCGTCGGCGTGGCCTGGCATCGCAGCGTCAACGTCCGCCCGCCGGGACGCGATCGTGCGCGCCTGGGCGACCGGCGACGAACATCGGCTGGACGAGCTGTGGACCGACGAGGCGCCGGCCGATCTCGGCTCGGCCGGGGCGGCTTCGAGTCCGCTTCCGGGGTCGGATTCGCAGGCCGGCCAACTGTGTAGGGTCTCGTTGCGAGGCATGAGTATTTGCGCGCGGATGGCGTCGTCGCGCCGTGTGCCACGGGCTCGCTCGGACGGCCGGGTGCCCGGTGGCGACGGACGCCTTCGGCGACCTTCGCCGTTCGGCGGGCCCAAGCTACGGCCGGCCACTCGGTGCCGGAGACGTTCGCGGTCTCGGAGGCGTCATCGGCGGCTTTGCGGGCAGGCAGCCCGGATCGTGGCGGCGAGGCCGGCCGCGTCCTGGGTGAAGCCCGTCAGCAGCAGCTTCCCGCCGCCTTCGACCCGGATGCTCATATGCACGTCCCGGCCCATGAGCCGTCCCAGGGCGTTGTTCATCCCGTGGTCGGCCGATCGGCGGATGGCAGTCCAGGGGACCACCCGGGTCTCACCGGTCCGCCGGTAGACCAGGCCGTCCTGTCGCAGTACGAAGACCTCCCCGTGCCTGGTCGTGACCCGCAGCCCGTTGGGGAGTCCGAAGCAGATCCCGATGAGGGCACCGCCCCACAGCAGCCCGGCCAGGGTCGAGCCATCCGGCTCGTCGGTGAAGACGGTGATGGTCACCGGAACCGCAATGGCCGCGAGGGCCACGCCGACCAGAATCTCGACGACCGCGACCCACCCGCGACGGCCGTTGTCCGTCGGATGGTTGCGTAAGAAGGTGCCGAGTGCGCGTTCCGCATCCGTTGCCATGAACGTGTCCCCCTGGGATGTCTTCCGTGGCGGTCGAAGTCTGTGGCGGTGGCCGCCCGCGCCACGAAGCGACAACGGCCCCGATTATTCAGGACGCGCATCAACGGGGTTGCCTGTTCGGCGAGTTGCCCCCGATCCGCAATCCCGGACGAAATGGCAAGTTCTCGCGTACTTGGCGATGTCGACAGGTCCTGTACCTCGTACGGCTGATTCGGTCTCATGTCGTGTGCGTGGTCTCACGGTGTCTGTCATGGTCGTTCGCGAGTGAGGGTGACGTGACTCCGGGCGGGGGTGGCCGATGGACTCGGACGATGTCGAATGGGTCCACGGGGATTCGGGTTCCGGGGCTACCGCTTCTGTGCCCTGTAGCGCTTCAACAGCGCCGTGATCGTTTCCGGGGTCGTGGAACCGTTCAAGGCGACCACGAGCTCGTCGGGACACAACTCGTACAAGTCGCCCCACCATCGGCGCGCCCTGTTGTCCCAGATCCGATAGCCGCCGGGCACTCCTCGGGCCACATACCTGCGCCGACTCAACCAAACCTCCGCCCGACCCGCGCTCACGGGAGAATCGCTCCCGGGCATCCGGTGAATGCCGGTCCGGCCGCATCGTAATCCGGTGGTGGACACGACCTCACCCGATTTCTCGTGCCGGACATCTCCACCGCCGTTCCGCGAAGCCATGTCGTTCGAGAAAAGCGGAACGCCGTGTTCTCGAACGACATGGCAACCGTCCGGCCGCGCCCGTCTCACTCGCCATCTACATTGCGACAGGACGCCGACAAGGTGCCTCCGACTACCGTCGAGGCGTCCCGCACCCAAGCGCCGGTGACAGAGTGCAGCAGGTGATGACACGGAACCCGACTGGTGGGACGGGGACTTGCACGACTTCTCGCCGTCCTGACCCGGGTCGGGCGGCACCGGTGTCCCGCCCGGCCGTACTCATGGTGTCGCGCCGTCGCGCCGTCGCGCCGCGATCTCCGCGTCGAAGGCGGCATGTTCGTCCTCGGACAGGGCAGGGCGGATCTCGCTTTCGGGTCGGGAGCCTCCACCCAGCCGGGTCGGCATGCGCGCCGGGGCGATGGGCCGCGCGTCCGCTCCGGCTCGACAGCACGCTGCCGTTGGTAGGATCGCGGGCCTGGACGATGTATCCGCGGGGGAGTGTTGTGGGCGATCAGCCGAGATGGGCGTGGTGGGTCGTGGGGATCGTCATCCCCGTGGCGGGGATCCTGGTGTCGATCCAACTGGCCACGAACTCGGGTTCCGACGACGGTAAGGGGCAGCCGACAGACACCGGCGCGGCCGCGTCGTCGGCGTCGAGTGGTGGGAAGGTGCCGCCCGTGTCCGGCGGCGGGAACGCGCCGACGGCGAACCAGCCCGCGAAGGTGCTGGCCGGACCGGTGCGCGTCATCCTCACCGAGGACGCCAACAACGTCGACCTGGACAGTTCGCCGCCGCTCGCCCAACCCGGGAATAGGGGCGGCGACGCCTGGATCGGGTTCAACCTCCCGGACCTGACACTCGGCCATGCGGGCGATGTCATCGCGATCGTTGCGCCCGAGGGGCCCGACCCGACCCGTGACGACTGTCGGCAGGCCATCGCCAAACGCGGCGCCGAAAGCAGCGGCAAATTGGCCCAGGGCATGCGCATGTGCATCCAGACCGAGGAAGGCCACACCGCCTACCTGCGCATCACCGCCGTCCCCACCCGCAAAGCGGTCACCTTCGAGGCCACCGTCTGGGAGTGACCCGCAAGCCTGCCTCGGCGGCCCAACCAGGCCAAGCGCTCGGGCGGCACGACGCCAACCTGCGAGTTCGCGCGTCCAAGCCGACGACCCGCTGCGGAGTCGCCGCCGCGGGACGAACACCCCGCCGACATGGTGCCCGCCGACACCAGCGCTGCGTGAGGCAGTCGGGTACGAGCAGCCCGCGACGAAGCCGACGGGGTCGAAGGGCCCGGAGACCACGTCGTGCCGGCCGAGCGCGGTCGTGGACGCGACGGCGACACCGGCCCGATCGGACGGCCGCGACGCGGCGCCGTAGTGCTGGCGGTCGGGGCGTTGCCGCCGGCGTTTCGGGAACGCGGTGGCCATAGTGAACGGCCCACTCGCGCACCGCCCGTGCGCGTCGACGACCAGGCGCAGGGCCCAGTCCCCGGTCCCGGTGTCGATCTCCAGCACCCACAAGCCCGGGTGAGCATCGAGGTCGAAGAGCATCCCGGCGACCGTCGAGGGCGTGGACGCCGACAACGTCGCCAACCGTCCCACCCCGTTGCCCTCGTACCGGCCGCCGTCCACCTGAGTCACCAACGCACGATCCCGAATACACCGCCGCCCGCCGCGCGCCCCGATCACGGCGGCGGTACACGACGACATCAGCCCCAGCGGGCCGCCGCAGCCCGGCCGCGAAGTCGAGCAACAGCGGACTGATCACGCCGCCCTGGGGTGTTCCCACGTTGAAGGCCAAGCCCCCGGCGCCGGCCACTCGGCGAGCCGCTCCTCGACCCGTGGGCCTGGTCATGGCTGTGACGGAGCACCGTCGGGTCGTCGACGTGTCCGATCAAAATGCACTCCGGCGGCCGCTTCCGTCCGGTGTCGGTCCACGTTCGTCGGCGCGGGGGAGAAGAACAGGGTCCTGCTGCGCCTCGTGCACGGCGGCCTTGGCCAAGACGCGGGTGACGGCGGCCGCTCGGGCGCCGTACTGCTCGAGGTCGTCGTAACGCCGGTGCATGAACCCGCTCAGGTACAACGCCGCGTAGCCGTGGGCGGCGGCGAAGTGCTGCTCCAGCAGGTCCAGCGCGGCTTTCGCATCCCCAGCCGTCAGCGTGAGCACGAGCGGCAGGAGAAGGTCGGTGAGTTCGCGGCCGGCAGCGCTGAGGTCGGGGTCGTTGCTGCCGGTCAGCTCGCGGGCGAAGATCAGTTCCAGACCCGCGCGGCGGCGGGCCACGAAGCGCACATAGGCGGTCGCGGTGGCGGCGAGCGCCTCGACCGCGTCGTCCCCGTCGGTGGGGCCGACGGGGACGGTCGCAGTCGGGGACGCTCCCCGTCGGGAGGCGTCCGCCGCGGTCAGGGCCGCGCGAATGTCCGCAGTGAGTTCGCGAGCCGCCTCGATCGCCACCGCCATGAGCAGGGCGGTCCGACTCGGAAAATGCCGGTACGGCGCTCCCGGGCTGACCCCGGCGCGCCGTGCCGCCTCCGCCACCGACAGCGCGCCGATGCCGTTGTCGGCGATCGCTTCCAAGCCGGCCCGGATGAGCGCGGCGCGCAGATCGCCGTGATGGTACGTGGATCGAGCCATGCGACCGGTCCTTCCCTCGCAGTCCGCAGCCACCACGGTGACCCGGCCACTCTGCCTTGACTCCTATGTGAGGCTAGCATTACATTAACAATGTAAGACGGTACTTACATTGGCTTTCCAGCTGCACACGCCGTCGACGCCGCACCCCCCGCAGGTCTGCCGGAGGCGGATGTTCGGCACTTGGGAAAGCGAAAAAAGGGGGGAGACTCCAATGACCGACATGACTGGAAAGGTCGCCGTCATTACCGGTGGCACGCAGGGCATCGGCTGCGTCGTCGCGCAGGAGTTCGTCGCGAACGGCGTCACGGTCGTCCTCGCCGGCGCCGACCAGTCCGCGGCGGACGGTGCCGTCGCCTCGATCGGGGCCGGCCGCACCGGGCTGAAGGCGGACGTGATGCGCTCCGCCGAGACGGACGACCTCTACCGGTATGTCACAACGAGCAAGGCTGCCTGGACGCCGTGGTCGCCAACGCCGGCCTCGGCCACCACGCACCACTGCCCGCGATCACGGAGTGGCAGTTCGACCGGACCTTCGACACGAACGTCAAGGGCGTGCTGTTCACGATCCAGAAGGCGCTGCCGCTGCTCGCCGACGGAGCCACCGTCGTGATCATCGGCTACACCGGATCGACCCAGGCCCGGGTCGGCATCAGCCTGTACCGCGCATCCAAGGCAGCGACGGCCCAGGCCGCCCGCGGGTGGATCCAGGACATCAAAGGCTCCGGCGTCCGGATCAACGTCACGAGCCCCGGCGCCGTGAACACCGAGTCACTGCGCAGCACACTCGACCAGGCGCTCGGCGCCGACGGCGTCGCAGGCGCCATCAAGGCGATGGGCAAGGACAAGCCCACGGGCAGGATCGCCGAGCCCCACGAGATCGCCCGGGCCGTCATGTTCCTGTCCGGCGACGAATCCGGCTTCATCACAGGCATGGAACTGTTCGTCGACGGCGGTCCGACCGTGCTGTAGGGCCGACGCCCACCCCCGACCGCGCCGGCCGTGCGGCGCCCGAACCGCTCCGCACGGCCCCGGACGCGCTTTCGCCTGCGCACCGACCCCGACGTCGTCCGCCCAGGTGCCTCCACCCATGCCATCGCCGCCGTCCGCACCCGAGCGACGGACCCCTCAACAAGCGCCCGACCACAAGGCAGGACCACAACCGTGATCATCTCGGCACGCGCCCGCTCAGGCGCACCCGCCACCAAGCCGGCGACCGGCAGACGCACCGCCGTCGGCATCGCCATCGTCCTCGGCGCACAACTGATGCTGACCCTGGACACCACCGTCGTCAACGTGGCGCTTCCCCGGATCGCGACCGGGCTCAACTTCGGCCCCGCCGCGCTGTCGTGGGTGCTGAACGCCTACACCCTGGCCTTCGGCGGCCTACTGCTGCTCGGCGGCCGGCTCGGCGACGTCTACGGCCGGCTCCGCGTCTTCGAGATCGGCCTCGCCGTCTTCACCCTGTCGTCCCTGCTGGGCGGGTTCGCGCAGTCTCCGGGCTGGCTCGTCGCCGCCCGTGCGGCACAAGGAATCGGGGCAGCCCTCGCCGCCCCCGGCGTGCTCGCCCTCGTCGCAACCAGCGCACCCGACCCCGCTGCGCGCAACCGTGCACTCGCGCTCTTCTCCGCCGTCAGCATGGGCGGTGGCACGATCGGCCTACTCCTCGGCGGCCTGGTGACCGAAGCCGGCTCCTGGCGATGGACGCTGCTCATCAACGTGCCAATCGGCATCGCCATCCTCGCCTTCGCCCGGCGCTACGTCACCGAAACCCCCCGGCGCCACGAGCGGTTCGACGTCATCGGCGCCGTCTGCGCCGTCGGTGCCGCGGCCGCCGTGGTGTGGGCCGTGATCGGTGCCCCCGACCACGGCTGGACCTCGGCCCGGACCATCGGCGGGCTCGCCGTCGGCACGATCCTGTCCGCAGCGTTGGCCGTCGCCGAACTGCGCATCCCCCACCCGATGTTGCGCCCGGCGCTGCTGCGCAGCCCACAGCGGCTCGGCGGCCTTGCCGTCATGGCACTCGCCGCCGCCGGACAATTCTCGATGTTCTTCCTGATCGTCCAGTACGTCCAGAAGATCATGAACTTCAACCCGGTCGAATCCGGGGCCGCCTTCCTCCCGACGACGCTCAGCATCTTCGCCGCCTCCCGTGTCGCCCCGCGTCTGGTCGCCCGCTTCGGTCAGGTACCGCTACTGCTCGTCGGCACGCTCGGCCTGAGCATCAGCTTCCTGTGGCTGAGCAACGTCGGCACCTCAAGCAGCTACGTGCTCGACGTCTGCCTTCCCATGACTCTCAACGGGGTCTCCGTCGGCTTGATCTTCATGCCGGTGACGTCGCTGGTCATGCTCGGCGTCGAAGCGCAGCACGCCGGGTCGGCCTCCGGCCTCCTCCAGACCGCGCAGCAACTCGGCGGCTCCATCGGCCTGGCCGTCATCATCTCGGTCTACGCCGCAGGTGCGGTTCCGGGCGCCTTCGTACCGGGCCTCCGCCCGGCGTTCCTCACCGCGGCCGGAATGGCCTGCACCGCCTTCCTGGTGTGCGCCTTGCTGGCGCGGAGCAATCGCCGGCCGCGTCCGGCCGCCTGACCACTCACCCCCGGAGAGCCGGCCCTCGCACCCAACGGAGGTCGGCTCTTCGCGCGGGAGGTGTCCGAACGTCGGCTCTGACCCGTAGTCCGTGGTGACGCCGAGCAGCCATCGAGGATCATGATCTTGTGACGGACGTCAACTCGCTTATGGGAAAGGTGTTTTCCCGGCTTTCCGCGCCGGCCGTCGAGGACGCGACGGACAGCGGTGGCGCGGTGGTGGTCGCGGCCCCCGCCCCGACGAGGAGCACCACGCGACGTACCGCCGCCTCGAACCCCCGCTCCCAGGCCCGCCGGACCCCGTACCGGCACCGATCAACCGCACCCTCGCCCCCTGAACACCAACACGAACGCCCTTCGGGCTCGAACGCCTCGAAGGCATCCCCACCCCGTTCACGGGACCGCTGCCCGGCGGGGTCCGGACCGGAACGCGACCCCGGCGGGGCCGGGGAACCCGGTCACCCCGCGGCCGGTGGCGTCGACGGCGAGGATGAGGTTGCCCATCGCGTACCGGGGGTCGCCGGCGCCCGTGTCGATGTCGGTCTGCACGGGCGTCGGCGAGGTCGGCGGCTCGGGTCACAGGCAGGTGGCGAGGGTGGCCAGGGTGGTGGTGACGGTCGCGGCGAGGGTGACGGTGGTGGTGAACGCGGCGGCGCCGTAGGCGAGGGCCCGGGGGCGGGGGGTTCCGGCGAGGCGGGCGAGTTCGGCGGCGGCTGAGGCGGCGAGCAGGCTCACGACGGCCACCAGGGCGGTGCCGGTGAGGACGAGGGCGAGGATCATGACGGACTCCGGTGTCGTCGGGCGGTGTTGACGACTCCGACGGTGGGTGAAACCGCGTACGGCGGTGTCCGCTCCGGTCGATGATGGTCACCGTCGGACACCGCGACGCGACCTCGGGGGCCATGGACCGGGACGGGGACGGGGATCGCGCGGCCGCTGCGGCGGCCGAGCTGCACCGCCGGTTGCAGGACGCGCTCGCCCGTTCGCGCAGGACCAAGACGCAACTCGCGGGCCTGGCGGGCCTGGCCCGCAGCACGGTCAACGAGGCGCTGCGGCCCGGGGTCGTGCCGTCGGCGGAGACCGTCGCCGCGCTCGCCCGCGCACTCGGCGAGGACGCGCCCGCGCTTCTCGACCTGCGCCGCCGCGCCGCCGTACCGACCGCGCGGCACGACACGGGACCGGGGCGGCCGATCGGGGCGTGGCACCCCCACGACCTGGAGGTCCATCCCGCCGGCGTCGTGCCCGACGCGGACGCGCCCGGGCGCGACGGCGGAACGCTGCCCGGATACGTCGGACGCGCCCACGACCGCGCCTTGGCAGAGACGGTGGCCGCGGCCGCGTCCGGACGCGGCGCGATGGTGGTGTTGGTCGGGTCGTCGTCGACGGGCAAGACCCGGGCGTGCTGGGAGGCGGTGCAGCCGCCGGCCGACGCGGGGTGGCGGTTGTGGCATCCGTGGGATCCGACCCGGGCCGAGGCGGCGCCGGCGGATCTGGTCCGGGTGGGGCCGGAGACGGTGGTGTGGTTGAACGAGGCCCAGCACTACCTCGGCGACCCCCGGGTCGGCGAGCGGGTCGTCGCCGCGCTGCACACCCTGCTCACCGATCCGCGCCGCGCCCCGGTCCTGGTGCTGGGCACGCTGTGGCCGGAGTACGCCCGCGCCTTACACTCGCCTCCCGCCCCCCGGCGGCCCGGACCCGCACAGCCGCGTGCGCGAACTCCTGGCCGGGCGGACCCTCGCCGTTCCCGACACCTTCGACACCGACGCCCTGCGCACGGCCGCCGCCCTGGCCGCAGGCGGCGACCGGCACCTGGCCGACACCCTCACCCGAGCCGGCGACAGCGGCCGGATCACCCAGCACCTGGCCGGCGCCCCGGAACTGTTGCGCCGCTACCACGAGGGCACCGAACCCGAGAAGGCGCTGCTGCGCGCGGCGATGGACGCCCGACGCCTGGGACACCCTCGACGACTGGGCCCAGACGGCACTCGACGAACTCTCCCGCCCGGGCCACGGCACCCACGCACCCCTGCGCCGCACCGGCCGCCCCCGACGACGCCCCACGGGCGACCCGGCGGCGAGAGGGCCGGTGTATCGGCTCGCCGACCACCTCGAACAGCACGGCCGTGCGGAACGCCGCCGGGTGTGCCCGCCCGCCTCCTTCTGGGAGATCGCCGCCGACATCGCCACACCGGACGAACTCGTCCACCTCGTCGACGGGGCGACCAGTCGCGGACGCGACCGTCACGCCGTACTGCTCGCCCGACGCGTTCGCGACACCTTCGCGCTGCGGGACCTCGCGTGGATGCGGGAGCGGGCCGGGGATCGGCAGGGCGCGGAACGCCTGTATCGGCAGGCCCTCGACGCAGGCGACACCGTCGCGCTGGGGGCCTCGCGCGGGTGCGGGAGGAGGCCGGGGATCGCGAGGGCGCGGAACGCCTGTATCGGCGGGCCGCCGACGCCGGCGACACCGCTGTGCTCCGGGACCTCGTGCGGATGCGGGAGCGGGTCGGGGATCGGCAGGGCGCGGAAGACCTGGCCCGGCGGGCCGCCGACACCGCCGTGCTGCGGGACCTCGCACTGAGGTGGGAGGACGCCGGGGACCGGGAAGGCGCGGAGCACCTGCTCCGACGCGCCGCCGACGCCGCCGTGTTGCGGGACCTCGTGCGGATGCGGGAGCGGGTCGGGGATCGGCAGGGCGCGGAAGACCTGGCCCGGCAGGCCGTCGACGCCGGCGACATCGCCGCGCTGGGGCATCTGGCTCGTGTCGTGGCCTCGGACCGGCAGCCCGAGAGCGAGATCCTGCGGTATGGATGGGAGCCCGACGGCAGCGTCTCCGCGCCCTGGTAGGCGTCCGCGCCCACGGCGACCTTGGGCTTGCCGGCCGGCCCGGTCCCCGACGGCGACCCCTCCCACGTCGCCCCGAACGCGCTGCCCGGCGAAGCCCGCGGCAACCTCCTGCGCGCCCACGCCGACGACCGCCCCCACCCCGTACACCTGGCGACCTGTCCTGCCGACGCGCCGGACGTGAACGTGCATGCCGCCGCGACCGCCGCTCTGTGGGGCGCCCGAACGTGTCCCGCCGATGTCGTGCGCCGGTTGGAGAGGCTGATCGACGGTGATCGGCACTACGAGGGATCGATGTCCTGGGCCGGTTCGGGCGCACCCGCGCGGGGCCGTGCCGCTGGGTATGCGAGTCACGCCGCACGACGGCCACGAAGGCCCCGGGTCCACGCCGCGGCGGCGCTGTGAGGGGTCGGAGGGGAGGCCGAGGGCGCCCTCGTCGTGGAGGCGCTGTCGGCCGTCCGGGAGAAGGAAGACGCGACCTCGGTCCGTGTCCCGGCCTGCTCGAACCGGATGGGATCGGCCGCCGCGCCGGTGCTGCCTCGCATCCGGGCGGAGCTCGCGCCGTGCCGCCGCAGCGGTCGCCATCGCAGCCTCGTCGACGACCGGCAGCGCACGTGCCCTGATGTCCTGACGCGCGCTTCCCGGCCGCACCGATCGCACGGTCGAGTGGGCGGAACCGGGCTCGGGTATCGGGCCGGCGTCCGGGGTATGGCAGCGCTTTGCGCGCTTTCCACGACGCGCGACCGGGTGGAGCGCCCCGCCCGGACCACGAAGATCGTCGCCGCGATGTCGGTCGACGAGAACACCGTCGGGCTCATCGCCCGTCTGTGGTCGAAGGCGGGCGTCGGGCTATGCCTTCTGTCCGAATCTGGCCGGTGCGTACTCGGTTTGGCGGCCGCGGAAGGAGTGGCCGAGGTGGTTTTGGAGTCGGATGTGGCGGAACTGGTAGACGGCTCCGGCCTGGCGGAGTACGCCTCGCCGGTAGGCGTCGTCGAGGAAGGCGGTGGTGTCCCAGGGCAGTTTGCCGGTCAGGGGCAGCCAGACGCGGGTCAGGATCACCCACTGGCCCCAGGCGGTGAACAGGAACGCGTACAGGATCGAGCCGGCGAGGCCGCCGACGCCTGCGATGAACAGCGCGTCCGACAGTCCCCACCCCAACGGTCCGAGTAACGGCTGGAGCAGGCGGGTGATCACGCGCCCGCCCAGGGCGATCACGAGGGTGAGCATGGGTGCGAGGACGAGGACCTGCCGGCTCACCGTCGCGCGGTTCGAGGCCAGCAGGGTTACCGGGGTTGCCGCGGAGGTGATGTCCAGGGGTGCTTCGAGCACGGCCATGAGCCCGAAGACGAGCCCGCCGCCGGTTCCGAAGATCAGGCCGAAGACGAGCATGTTGCTGAGTGTGCTCTCGAGGACCGCGCCGTCCGTGAGTTGCCGGCCTCGGTAGAGCGTGGTCTCCAGGGCGAGGACCCAGGCGGTCCCGGAGCCCAGGACGCATCCGCCCAGCAGGACGAGGGCGAAGCGTGCGCTGAACGTGCGGAGCGGTCTTCGGCCGAGGTCGTCGCCGGTGCCGGGCAGGCGTGGCCGTACCCGGGCCGGCTCGAAGACCCCGCCGTCGAATACGATCATGGTCGTGTACAGCGTTCCGCCGGCGATGCCGGCGGTCGACCCGGTCAGGGTCGCCTTGAGGAGGATCCGGCCGAATGTCCTGTCGTGGACGAGGAGATCGGCAACGCATTCGGCCACGGCGGCGCACAGCGTGCAAAAGACCACGACGATCATGACGCGGGTCGAGCGCCGCAGCGATTCCCCGATCTGCCACCATGCAAGGTCCTGGCGGTCGAGGCGGTCCATGTGGTGGGCGAGGTAGCCGAGCCAGCGTTCGGCGTGCTTCGGGCCCCAGTTCCGTTGCCGGCGCGGGCGATCGGCGACGGCTCGCTCGGGGACGCGCCGCCGGTAGACGGTCGGCACGAAGCCCGCCAGCAGGTGGTCCTCAAGGGAGTGCCCCGAGGGGAACCGCTCGGTGTCCAGGAGTTCCGCCGGATCGCGGTCGGGTGATTCGCTGTACATCGTTCGCGCCAGGGTGACCATCAACGGAGTGCTCAGGACCTCGGCAAGGCGCACGCTCGCCTCGGTCTTCTCCCGAACGTGCAGCTGCGCCAGGACGAAATCCCACACCGCCTCGGTCCGGCCTCGGCCGTTGCCGCGGGCGATCGGCCGAGCGGTCCTGGGCAGGTAGGCCAGGAGGTCCTCGCGGGTGAGGTCGGCGAGTTCGATGCCGGCGGCCCAGACCAGCGGCGCGCGTACCGCTTGGACCGCCTCGGTGAACTCGCTGGCCCGACTGGTCAGGACGAGCGGGAGCGAGGTGTCGTTGAGCGTCTCGAGCGCGGCGCACCGCAGGCCTTCGGCGATCTCGTCGAACCCGTCCAGGACCGGCAGTACGAGGTCGGCGTCGACCAGTGCGGCGGCGAGCGTCGATCCGCCGGGGGCCCTGCGGGTCAGGTGCGGATGGTCGCGCACCAGCCGATCGATCAGCCAGTCCCGCAAGGCGACGGCCGTCGGGTCCCAGGACCCGAGGCTGAAGATCACCGGTACCCGATCGAGCGGGGCCGCGGTTTTCAGGTAGTCCAGCACGAACCTGATCGTCAGAATCGACTTGCCCGAGCCGGCCCGGCCCAGCACCACCAGTCGTCCGGAGGAGATGCGCCGGTAGACCTCGGCCACGCTCCGCACATCACCGCTCAGGTCCGTGGCGTGCGACGTCACCCCCGGGGCAAGGCGCTGAATGTTCTCCGCATGGTCGGTCAGGAGCTCGGGTGCCTCCTGCCAGCGCACCGGCAGCGGAAACGGATCGTGCACCCGCCGGTGCTCCTCCTCGCGTTGCCAACGACGCCTGACCTCCTGCGCCAACTCTTCGGCGGCCGCGCCGAGTACACCGTCGATCGGCGGCGCCGCGCGGGCCGGCACGAAAAGCGGTACGACGGATGGCGCGGGCGGCCCACCGACCGGCTCGAGCCCACCGGCGACCCGCTCGGGTGGCACGGTGACCGGCCCCGGTGACGCGGGAGCCGGCTCGGTCTGCATCCGCGCCAGCGTGGCCGCGAGCAGTCGACGGTCCTCGGGGCCGACCTCCAGCGCATCCGCCAACAGGTCCAGCGTCCCCAGCCGATGATCCCTGGACCTGCCGGTCTCCAGCCTGCGGATGGTGCGCACACTCACCCCGGACCGCTCCGCGGCCTGTTCCTGCGTCATCCCCGCCTGTGTTCGTAATCGGCGCAGCAGCGTGCCGAGTTCGTCCGTCACTTCGACACTCCTCCACCACCGAGCGCGGTCGCCGGCGAGCCTACCGTGACGACCGGCCATATGTGGCCGGTGCGATGACCTGTCCCCTGAGCAGCGCGAACGCCACGATCGGAAGTGCCCGGTGGTCACGCCGACACAGCCCGTGGGGCCGCGAACGGCGGGCGCCACGGCCGATCGACAACGAGGTCGTCCGGGCCGCCCGACCGACCGGGGGTACCTCGCAGAGCCCTGCCGACACTCCCGCGCGGCAGTGCGTCGAGGCCGAACACCCCCGCTCGCACGCTTGTTCCGATGACAGACGAGGAGCCGAGATGGCGTACCGCTACTGGTGCGGCGAGTGCGGTTTCAAGACGTCCTGGCTCACCGAGTCCCAGGGCGCGCAGCAGCAGATCGAGCACTACGCCCACAGGCACCCCGGAATTGTCCCCGGTGGCCAGGTGGAGGCCAACGGGAAAAACCCGAACGGCATGGGATGCGCTCAGGTGGTGGGACTCGTCGTCCTGCTGCTGTTCCTCGTGGCCGTGTTCAACCGCTAGCGGGACCCCTTCGTTCGCGCCCGGCCGGCGGGCCGGCCCGTTCGTTCGCGGCCACGATCCTGCCCGCCCGGCGATCCACAGGCGGTCGAAGGACCGAACTTTCGACTGCCCAGACGACATCGGAGTGAAACAGATTGAACATTCTCGACGTTCCCTCGGTCCACATCCCGACAGATACGGCGTGCCCGAGTGTCCGCGGCGCGACCGGACGGCCCACGCCGGCGTCCAGGCGTCGGCGATGGTCGTTGCCGGTCGCCTTCGTGGCCTGCCTCGTCCTCGTCGGTGCCGGCCCGGCCGACGCCACCGTCCAGACCCCGGGTGACATCCTGCAGGCCGGCGCCCGACAGGGCGTCACCAACGGATACCCCGGCGCGATCGGCATGGTTCGCCACGACGACACCGCCCGGTACGTGCAGGCCGGTGTCGGCGATCGTTCCACCAACACGCCCGCCGACCCGAAGGCGCGATTCCGGATCGGCAGCAACACCAAGGCCTTCACTTCCGCCGTACTGCTGCAACTCGAGGGCGAGCAGCGACTGTCCCTCGACGACAACGTCGCCCGGTGGCTGCCGGGAGCGGTCGACGCCAACGGCTACGACGGGGCGAGGATCACCATCCGTCAACTGCTCAACCACACCTCGGGCCTGCCCGAATACGCGGACACTCTGCACGTCTCCGGCCCCTACGTCGTCAACCTCGACCCGCGGCAGACCTGGGCACCCCAGACGCTGGTGGACATCGCACTGTCGCGGCGCGCGCCGAACTCCGCACCGGGCGAGAAGTTCGCCTACGCCAACACCAACTACGTGCTGGCGGGCATGGTGATCAAGGCCGTCACCGGCACCGACGCGGCCACCCAGATCCGGCAGCGCATCATCGAACCGCTCGGCCTGCACGACACCGACTTCCCCACCGCCGACCCCGCGCTGTACGGCAACCACCTTCACGGATACCTCCACCCGCTGGTCGGTTTCCTCACCTTCGACGTCACGGTCTCCAACGTGCAGGTCTACGCCGGTGCCGGTGCCATGGTGTCGACCCTGGACGACCTGGCCACATTCACCCGGGCACTGCTGGCCGGACGACTCCTGGCGCCCGCGCAACTGGCCGAACTCAAGACCACCGTGCCCGTGAACAGCTCCGGCACCGTCACCTACGGGCTGGGCATTCAGCACCTGCAACTGCCCTGCGGACAGTGGGCCTGGGGACACAACGGCGCGGTACTCGGCTACTTCAGCAACTGGCTGACCAGCGACGACGGCAGCAAGCAGGTGACGCAAGCGAACAACGAGCACCACATGGCCGGCAACACTCGGGGCCAACTCGACACCGCCAAGGCCGCATCGGACGCCTTCTGCGCGCTCTAGGGCGCGCATCACCCTGCCCCCGGCCCACCCGTTCTCCGAAAGGACACCCGATGGAAGTACTGCCGACCTGGCGAAGGCACGCGAAAAGGGCAACCGTCGTTGCTGCGGCCACGGCGCTCGCCTTGCTCACGATGCCGCCCGCGCCTGCCGCGGAGCCCGTCCCTCCGACCTTGTCCGACAGCTTCGGCCTGACCCGGGTCGGCGCCCCCGAAGTGCACACCGGCACCGACTTCACGATCACCGTGACCACCCCACAGGTGTCCGGCCCGCACAAGATCCGTATCCTCCTCCCCGGCGGCTACGCGGCCGACCCCGGCAAACGATGGCCCGTGGCGTACTTCCTGCACGGCGGGGGCGGCACCGTGAACGACGCCGCAGCCGCTCCCGCGCTGCACTCGGATTCGATGATCACGGTGGTGCCGGACGGCGGCCTCAAGGGCTGGTACGCCGACTGGGTCATGCAGCACACCGTCGTGGGCGCGGCGAACTGGGAGACGTTCCACCTCACACAGCTCGTCCCCTTCATCGACGCCAATCTGCGCACCATCGCCGACCGGGCCCACCGAGCGGTCGTCGGCCTGTCGATGGGTGGTTCCGGCGCACTGCACTACGCCCAGACCCGTCCAGACCTCTTCGGCCATGTCGCTTCCCTGTCCGGCGGCGTCGACTTCGGCATGACGGAGATCCGCGGAGCAGTCGTGGCCACGGAACTCAACCTCACCGGGGCGTGGTGCGCCGTGAGTACCTCCAGCCCGGCGGGCACCGGCAAGTGCACCAGGTACGGGCCCACCGTGGACAGCGACGCGGTCTTCGGTTCCCCCTATCCGATCTTCAACGCGGATCGCATCTGGAAGGCGGTCGACCCGGCCGCCCCGACCAACCTGGCCAAGCTCGCCGGAGCCGAGATCACGCTCTACAGCGGCAACCAGCTGCCCATCGATCACTTCACCGCGATCGCCGCCGGCACCGTCAAGGCCCGCCTGGACCGACTCGGAATCCCCAGCCGCCTCGTCGACTACGGCAACGGATCGACGCTGGCACCCACCTGCAACGGCGGCCACAACTACGGCTGCTGGGCCCCAGCACTCGCCGACTACATCACCCGCCTCGAAATCTTGTTCACCGCCACGAATTGACCCCCGGTCGCGTGCCGGCCGGGCACCACCCGCCCGTCACGCGACCCGCCCCCAAACGAGGACCACATGACCTCCGGCCAATCGGTGCCCGCTCGGCTGACGACGGCGACCGCGGTTGTCACCGCCTACATCGCGCTGCACTTGACGATCACCGCAGGAATGGACCTGCGAGCCCACCGGGACCTCGGCTCGTCCGGCTCGGTCGCGCTGTGGTGGGCGGTGGCCGCCGGGGTGTTCGTCGTGCCGGCGCTGCGGCTGCAGCGTCGTCGCCCGACGAGCACCGCGGAACTCGTCGAGTTGGTCGACCGGTTCGCCCCACGACAGCCACGGTGGCGGCGACCGACGTTCCTGGCGGCCGGCGGAGCCGGGTACGCCCTGTTCGCGGCGGGTTGCTTCGTCGCGAACACGGCCCAGCGACAGGGCTACACGATGCCTGTGAT
The DNA here is from genome assembly GCF_042754445.1 of Embleya sp. NPDC059213. Lineage (NCBI taxonomy): Bacteria > Bacillati > Actinomycetota > Actinomycetes > Kitasatosporales > Streptomycetaceae > Embleya > Embleya sp. NPDC059213. The sequence goes on along the minus strand of NZ_JBHZAV010000012.1, from coordinate 31,482 downwards.
GACCCAAGTGCTCCTACTGCCAACCGGGTTGGCCGCGCTCGGGGCCGGCTTCCTGATACTGCGCTACTCCCGCCCGCGCTCGGCGCGCGACGCGGCCCGCGCCCTGCTGGCCGACGGCCGCGCACCCGTGCTCTACCTGCGCAGCTTCGCCGCCGACCACGCTTCGGCACAGGTCGACGACATGGCGCCCCTCAATATTCATTCGCGAGAGGAACAACTCGCGAGTGTGTTGGGTGCCTTCGGCCCCGTGATCGCGGTGGGCAGGCCCGGGGAACCGCTGCCGCAGCTGGGGGCGGCGCGGTTCTACCTACCTCTCGACGACTGGCAACCGACGATCCTGCGCCTGATGGAACTGTCCCGGCTCATCGTGTTGCGTGTGGGCGTGGGCGAGGGGCTGTGGTGGGAGCTCGACCAGGCCCTCGCCACCCAACCGGCCCGCAAACTGCTCCTGTTGACGTCGGACCGGTTGGCAGACGTGGCCGAACTCCTGGACGAGCGCCTGCCGGTGCCGCCTCGGCTGGAGGAGCTGTGCTCGGACGGCCCCTGGATTTCCGCCGCCATCACGTTCGGCCCCGGGTGGGTGCCGCACGTATGCCCGGTGGAGCCTGCTCCCGGCACCACGACCCCGCGACGCGGTCTCGTGGGCCGTGCCGGCCGGGCCCTGGCGTCCTTGTCGGGGCTCTCGCCCGCACGTCGCGCGGCCCGTGTCATGAAGGCCGCACTGGCGTACGTGGGAGTTCGCAAACGATTCGTCGTCACACGGGCCGACGGCGGCATGTTGGTCACGCTGGGCAAAGGGACCCTGGTGCTTGCCGCCCTGGCCCTGCCGTACCGGGCGCTGCAACTCGCCGGCGTCTGGTAGCTCCCTGCGGCCGGGGCCGAACCGTGAGCCCCAATCCACTTCGAAGATCAGACTCTCTTGGGGGATCCATGGACACTTCACAACAGGGCACGCCCGCCGGCCGGACGGGCGCGGAACGGCGCAGGTCGCCGGCCGGTCCGGCCGACGTCGCGACGATACTGATCCTGTTGGTGCTCGCGCGTGAGGTACTGGTCTCGGCACACAACTGGCGCGAATACTTCGTCGTCCACGACTACCTGGCCGGGACGGCGACGGACGAGGACCTCGAGGCCGTCGACTCCGGTGCCCTGGCGACGGCGGCGTCGTCATTCTCGTTGATGTTCCTGGTGGGCGCGGCGGCCGGCGTGGCATTCGTTGCCTGGCTGTGGCGGGCGCGGGTCAACGCCGAATCGACGAGCGGTGCCGACGCGCATCGCCGGACCCGCATTTGGGTGATCGCTTCCTGGTTCACCCCGGTGATCAACCTGTGGTACCCGCACCAGATCGTGTCGGACGTTTGGCGGACCAGCGCCCCCCGACGGCCTGTTCCCCTGGCCCTCGTCAACGTCTGGTGGGCGTCGTTCCTGCTCGCCGGCCTCGTAAGGCCGATCCAATGGCGAACGGCCTCGGAGGAGGAGATGAACACCGAGCACGACGTGCTGGTCAACGCGAACGTGAGCACCCTCCTCACGGGGCTCTTCCTGGTGGCCGGCGTGCTGATCATCGTCATCATCAGGCGGATCACCGCATGGCAGACCCGAACGGTTTGAGCGGAGAACCATCCCCAGGGGCCCGGAAGCCCCCCACCCCTGCCCTGTCGTTCCCAGGAGCGCGAACCGACGGAAGCGACCCGAGGACTTACCGCGCTGCACCACGTTTGGCGAGCCGGATCCGGCGAACCGCAGCTGTCGACCCTGTAATCCTCCGATCCACTTCCGGTGCCCGAGCCACCTGCCCACCATCCGACGGCTTGCAGGACACCAGGAGCGGGCCGACCGACGGCGCACGCGCCGAATGCTGTCGGTCGCCCCGTTCCGGAACCTCGTGAACGTCCGAACACCGAGCCGGACACCCGGCACGTGGTCGCCCCTGCCCACCTGCCGGCATTCCCGCCCTCCCGTCCGAAGCACTCACGCCGGGAGGCGGGACGGAACGATGGCGGGCCCGACAGAGCCGGGACTTCCCGCTGAACCGCCTCATCACCTTCACCCCGATTGGCGAGCTATGGCCGGCATGGACGACGCGCTCTGGAACGATCATGTGAGCCCGGCGGACTACTCGTCCGCGAAGGACCAGTACCAGGGCGCGATCCTGGAGCAGTACAAACTGTGCGTCGAGATGGCCGACCGGGTCAGCTCCCGACGAAATCTCACCAACACCTTCTTCCTGGCGCTCAACACCACGGTCGTCGCCGGCCTCGTCACTGGGGGCAAGGAGACTTGGCGTGGTTCCTCGGTGTGGGTCCTGACGGCAGGGCTGATGATTCTGCTGACGCAGTGCCTGACCTGGTTCGTCATCATGCGCTCCTATCGTCAGCTCAACGGCGTCAAATACGCGGTGATCGGGGCGCTGGAACGCAGGCTGCCGGCCTTTGCGTATTCAGACGCGGAATGGGGCGCTCTGGGTGAGGGCCGCGAATGGCGCCGGTACCTGCCGCTCACCCGCGTGGAACAGTGGGTTCCCCTCATGTTCGGCGCCGCCTACGCCGTGGGCTTCCTCGCCGCCGTGCTCTGAGCGAGCGCGCAGGTTGCCCCGTCCCTCCGAGCAGACGCGGTGGGACACGGGTCGCTCAGCGGGAACAGGCGTACCGGTGAGATGTGATCCGAACGGTCGCAGCAACCGGCCACATGGAGCCGGCCGAGGGCACGGACACTCTCCTGGAAAACGCGCTGCGAAGGCCGCTCCACGAACCGGCGGAGGACTCGAAGCGGCGCCGCCGGCACGCGGCGAGCACGGCCGCCCCCGGCGCCGCCCCGACCTCGTTCTCGCCGACCGCGGCTAACGACCACGACAAGTACCGCCGCCTTGTTCGGGACCTCGGCGTGAAGCGCGTGATCGCACGACGTGGCACCGAGCATGGCTCCGGGCCAGGCACCCAACGCCGGGTCGTCGAGCGCGCCTTCGCCCACCCGCACTGGTTCCGCCGCCTGCGGATCCGCTGGGAGATCCGCGACGACATCCACGAAGCCTTCCGCACCCTCGGATGCGCCCTGATCTGCCGGCGGCGTCTTGCCACGGCACTGCAGGGGCCGGTCCCTGCACCAGAAGATCGTTGAAGCACTGGAGCGAGTCAGTGCACGCGATCCCCGCACTCCGCCGGAAACAACAGGGCACCTGGCGGCAGTTCGCCCGGATCCCGGGCGATCACCCGCAGGCATGCTTCGTGAGAGCCTTCCTCGGGCGGGTATTCGAGGGTGAGTTCGCTCAGCACGGTAATGGCGCCGGCGAGATGCATTTCCGCCGCATGCACGCCGCCGGGGAGACAGCCGGCCAAGATGCCGAAGGCCGCCGTGTCACCGCCGTCGGCCACGCACTCGCGGATCTCGAAGCGCCAGTGCGTGCCCGCGTCGGCCGGCAACGACCGGCCCCTCTTGCCCAGCCCGACAAGGAAATCGGTGCGGGCTCGCAGATGGTGGGCGATGGCACAGCAGATGGGGACCGCGGTGCCGTCGGCAGCCACTACCCGCGTGTACCCGGCATGCGGATAGCACGACAGGGCCTCGTCAAGCAGCCCCAACGCGGTGTCCCTTGCCCTCGGATGACCCTGCTGGGCGATGTCCAGAAGCAGTGGAGCCGCAACCACGGCCGCTGGGAACACGGCGGCACTGTGACCATGAACAATCCCACCGTTGGCGAGGCACGAGCCGGCCCCCGCCGCCTGTACCAGGTTCGTTGCCTCGGCCAGGTCATGTAGACCACGGACGGCACGATCCGGGTCATACCAGTTGAGAGGGCCCGGTATGGAAGCCCAGTCCACCGCGTCGATCTCATCCAGCACGGCAGCATCCTCGCACGCAGTCGCTACCCACCGTGCGGCTCCAACGAGGCTTGAAGGTCATTCCGTTGGTGGTTCCAAGTCGTTTCCGAGGGGGCGTCGTCTCCGGGACCCGGCTGTGGTGATCGACTGCTGTGGTTGATCGACCTGCTGTGTGCTGTGGTTGATCGACCTGCTGTGGTTGATCGACTTCGCACGCGCGCAAGGCCCGGCCAAGCACACCGGTCTCCCGGCCGCGCAGGCTCTCCCGAAGGCCGTGCTTCGGCCTGCTGCCGATTCGGCCGGGCCCGCCGATTCCAATGGTCAGTCGTCTTCGTCCTCGGCGCGGTCACCCTCGGCCTGCGACGTCTCGTAGGCGTGGGCGGTCTGCTCCGATGTGGCGTCTTCGTCGGACGGGCGCATGTCGCTTCCCCGTACCATCGCGCGCGGGGGCGAGTGCATTCCGTGGTGGTCGTCGTGAAGCCGGTGCTCGCCGCGCACCTCGGTGTCAGGCATGAAAACCTCCTGCGGCCCACCCGTGCCCGGCGGCGCCGGGCACGGTGCCGCTACTCCTCCAGTGTCCCTCTTGCGCGGGTCGCCCGCCCCGTGCGCGGCGCGTAACCGGCTGCCACGCCCTGCGCAATACCGACCCGGGCTTCGGGGTGAACGCGGTGGGACCTTCGGCTGGCAACCCACCACCGATGAGACGCGTATTCGGTACGTCATTCATGCCGCACATCCACGACGACGGCACCGCCGGCCGGCACCGGCACGACGAGCCCTTCGGCACGGTGGGCCGGTGACGCGTTGGGTTCGTGCTTCCGGGACGAGGAGGCCGTCCGTTTCCACTTCGAGCCGGCCACCGATGGGAACGTGGTCCCGCACGTCGAGTCCGGGACGTAGTCGGCAAGGGACAGGTACCCCGCGTATGGCTGTGCCCGGCGACCGCGTAGCCGCGCTCTCCTCCGAAGTACGACTCCTGGTCGAACCGGACTTCCCGGCACGGGCCCGCTACCCCCGCACCGGACCGGACGCCTGCTCGCGATCGACGACACCGGACGCGTCGAGTTCGCCGAGACGACCGACACCCGGTAGAAGCCGCGGCCTCCCGCAGATCGCGGCATGAAGGTTCGCTGGGCTGCCCGCATGCCCTCGGCACGAGCCGTTCGGCGTGATCGCCACCGTGGCCGAAGCGGAACCCGACAGGTCGTGGCACAACCGGGAGCGCCGGAGGGACGGTGAAGTCCCGGATGCGCAGCGGCCTTCGACGTCCGGCGAGAGTGCTCGCCGACGAACCCGAAACGGACACGGAGGCCCGGCGACGACCAACGGCTCCGAGGCGGCGCACGCCGACGTGGCCGCGCTGCTCGGAGCCCGGGTGCCCGAAAAGCGCGTCCCGGGGCCGGACTTGCGGCCCCGAGCCCCGCACGCGGCGCCGCCGGCACGGGCTCCCGCGCCGCGCGTGGCCGACCACGCGGAGTGCTTCGCGGCGGTCTTTGCGCCGGACCCCCGGTGGACGCGCTGTGCGCGGACGCCGCAAGCTTCACCCGACCCACGATCGGCGACACGGCCGGCCACGGCTGGAACCTCGCGGACCTGCCGGCACACCTGATCGCGACCGATGCCGTGGTGAGCGGCCCGTTGGGCGCTCGGGCGGCGTTGCCGGGCGGGGCAGGGACGCCGGGGACGCCGGATCCGAGACGCTCGGGGAGAAGGAGCTCGCGCCGCTCGTGGGCCTCGGCGACCCGGACGGCACCCTCACCGTCGAGGTGGCGACCCGGCTGGAGGGCCTGTCCATGGCCCGGGTGCGGGCGATCCGGCGCGACCGGGCCCACGGCACCCCGGACGCGGCGGGCGAGGCCGCACGCGGAGGCGAACGAGTGACCGCGCCCGGCGTCTGCCCGACCCGCGTCCGGGCGTTCGCCGACCGAGCGTTCGAGACGTGGATCCACACGGGCGACCCGGCCCGCCGCCACCACCTGTCGAACGCGGATCCGACGCGCATGGACCAGCTCCCGGCCTACCCGGTGCCGGTCCCGCGGCACGCGCTGGACGCCGACGGCCCGCCCGTCCGTCCGACCCTGACGGCAAAGGGACTGCGGCGCAGGGCAGTTGCCGGACCGACGGCCGGAGGACGGACAAGAGCAGGGTCGGAGCCAGGGGCGTGAGCCGGTCGCGGAGATCGTTACCGACCCGGTCGAACCCTGTCCGCCGATGAGCGGTCGCCGCACCCTCGAAACGCCACACGTCCAGACGCCGGGCGACCCGAACGCCGCAGGAGCCGTAACGCCGCAGGAGCCGTACCGCGCACGACCGCCTCGTTCGTCCGGCTGTAGGTGATTGACCGGATTTGGAGTTCCGGTCGGCCCGCTCCCACACGAACATGGCATGCGCGAGCTCTGTCCACCGGCGCCGGGCTCACTGCTCGTCGCCTGACGATCGGGGGTCACTTGACCACATCGATGCACGAGACAGCGCAAACCGAAGAAGCCGCACGGGCGATCTCACCCTCGCGCTGTAACCGCTACGCGTGGACGCCCGAGGTGCACGAGCTCTACGGCGATCCCGAAGCGATCCTGGCCAAGATGGACACCTTGGACATGGACCTGTCGAGCCGCCGGATCTTCGCCCTCCTCGTGGAGAGCGAAGGGGCCGCCGACGTCCGCTTGTTCGAGCGGACCGGAACGGACGAGTACACGATCTCGACCTGGACCGGCGAAGCTCTCGACGGGCTCGGCGGACGGATCGCCGACACGATTCTGGCCAACCGGGGAGTCCACTGCGTCGGCGAGCAGACGCGCGCCGTCCTCGCCCCGCTCGGCCTCACCGAACACGCCGGCGTACCGGCCCCGGCCAACCCCAGGGCCGCCTTCGCACACACCGTGCGCGGCCACGGCACGGGGACGTTCACCCGCGCCACGTGCGCGCTGCTCTGCTGAAAGCGCCCACGAAATGCCGGCGACAGCCGGACGACGACGACCGCCCCCGGAGCGTCGGAGGCGGTCGTCGCATGCGGCCGAGACGCGGGAGCGACGGTGCGAGGGGCGAGTGGTGTGAGAGGCGTATGGCATGTGGAGCGAATGGGATGAGGGAGCGACGAGGCGAGTTCGTCGGCCTGTGGACGGCCTACGCCCTGAGCAACCTGGCGGACGGCCTGGTCGTGATCACACTCCCGCTGATCGCGCTCACCCTGACGTCCGAACCCGGGCTGGTGGCCGGGGTGACCTGGGCACAGACCATGCCCTACGTGCTGTGCACGCTTGCCGTCGGCGTCCTCGTCGACCGGGTCGAGCGCGGCCGACTGGTCCGCGTCGCACACCTGTTGCGGGTCGCCGCCCTGGGCCTGCTGGCCCTCGCCCTGGCCGGCGACGTGGCCCCACTCGCGATGATCTACACGATGGCCTTCCTGCTCGGGACCGCCGAACTCGTGGGCGACCTCGCCAGTTCGGCGATGCTGCCCGCCGTGGTACCGAAGGATCGCCTGGGCGCCGCCAACTCCCGTATGGAAAGCACCCGTTCGGCGCTCAACGAGTTCGTGGGCCCGCCCCTCGGCGGCCTGCTGGTCGCGGCCGGCACGGTGACCGCCGTGCTGGGAACGGCGGGTGTGTACCTGGCCGCGGCGGGGGCACTGCTGCTGGTCCGGGGCCGATACGCCCCACGGCCGGCCATTCCCCGCCCGGCCACCCCTCGGCCGCAGCCGAGCCCACCCGATCGGGCCTCGTGGCGCGCCGAGCTCACCGAAGGGCTGACGTTCCTGCGCCGCCACCCGCTGCTCCGGAACCTGGCCGTGATGGTCTGCGTGATGGCCGGAGCGTGGAGCGCGTGGAGCGCGGTCCTCGTGCTGTACGCGGTCGCCCCCGGGCCGATGGGCCTGAGCGGCGCCGAATACGGCCTGCTCCTGACCACGCTCGCGCTCGGCGGCGTCCTCGGCTCGCTTGCCGCCGGTTGGGTGCAGCGAACCCTGGGAGCACGCGACACGCTGGTCGTCGACGTGATCACAAGCGTGCTCATGCTCGGCGCCCCGGCACTCACCGACCGGGTGTGGATCATCGGCATCACCACGTTCGTGGGCGGGTTCGGCAGCGGCCTGTGGAACGTGACGGTGGTGACCCTGCGGCACCGACTGATCCCGGACGAACTGCTGGGCCGAGTGTCGAGCGCGGCCCGCCTGATCGGATGGGGCGGCATGCCGGTGGGCGCCGTCCTGGCCGGCGTCCTGGCCCAGACCTCCGGCCCGCGCGTGGTCTTCGCCCTCGCGGCGGCGGTGTGCGCCTTGCTGTTCCTCCCGTTCGTGCGGGTGATCCGGGAGGACACGATTCGCGCTGCGGTCGAAGCCGTTGTCGAGGGCGGGACGGATGGTGCGGTGCGTGGTGACATGGATGGCGCCGGCGCGCGCGAACTCCCCCACGACGTCCCGCCCCAGGACCAGGACCGGCCCGAGCAGGCGCCGCCCGTCGACCCGCCGACCACCATCGACATGCCCGGCCTGCTCGCCGAACACCTGTGGAACACCTCGGACGACGCGATCCGCGACGCGCTGAACGCGGCATGGAACATCCGCTGCGGACACGGCTATTCGCTACGAGTCACCGCCCCGATCACCCTCCACCGGGCCGCACTCCGGCAATGCGCCGCACTCCTCGGGGACGGATCCACAGCGGCCGTCCGCAAGGCACACCGCACGTACGCCGACCGGATCGCGGCGGCCGAACAGCCGTCCTGACGGGCACATGATCGTGCAGAAGCACCGAAGTTGTCCCCAGTCGGGCAGTCCGAGCTGGGGATCGGTGCTTCACAAAGCAAGCTTGTCGTCACCGAGGAAACAAGCCTCTTGTCACTGCCGGCGGCTTTGCATCGGTGTCGTCACCCACCCACCCACCCACCCACCCACCCACCCACCCACCCACCCACCGCCCGGCCCGGCCTCGTCGACCTCGCGCGGGCACGATTCAACTGCCTGTGACCGATGGGTCAAGGGGCGCGCCGCCGTCGAATCGGAAGCCCAACGCCTGCGTGAGGTCGAAGACCAGGGCCTCGGCCAGTGGATCGCCCTCTGCCACCAGAGCGGCTCTCAACGCCGACGGGTCCGGCCGGAGGCCGGCCTCCCGGGCCCACAGGCAGGCCTGTCGGAATACGGTGTCCGCATCGCCGATCCACTTCTCGGGAAAGCCGTAGTCGCGCGCCATCACGGGGGACAAGGCACATTGCCAGAACAGGCCGCTCGGACCGGCGGCTTGAACAGTCACGAAGTCGCTGTGGAGCACGTGCGCAACGAGAACCGGGGCTTGCGTCTCGCTCACGATCGAAGACCGGGGATCTCCCCCGAGCGAAGCCTGCAGGATCTGCCAAGCCCCGTCTCGCGCCCACCATTCGGGCACGCAGCCCGACCCTTGCATCGATGCCAGATCCGTCAGCGGTCGATCGGCCCGCGCCACGATGAAAGTACCCGAGAATCCCACAGCCGGGACCATAGTTCGGACCGCCGACATGCGTTCCGGTTCCGGCGCCGGGACGTCCTCTTCGACGATGGCGTGGTCGGGCATGAGGTCGGCGACGGCCGTACCTATCGCGCCGCGGCCGGCGCCGTGGCCGCGCGCGAGCCGTACAGCAACGCGAAGCCGTCTGGCGAACCGGGGTGATGGGGCACACCCACGCCCGGGGCGCCGAGACACCGGCGTCCCGAAAGGGACCGTCGCCTCTCGTGTGCGTCGTGCCCACCACCGTTTCGTGCCGATACCGGCCGCTCCGGTGATCAACCGGGCGGGAAACGCGATGATCGCCGTCGGCGCCGCGCGGACGTCACCGGAGCGAGTGCCGCCGGGTGTCACTCCCGAGGCTTCGGGCGTTGAACGGCCATGGACGACGCGGAGGACACGACGGCGGCGTAGAAGGCGAAGATGAGGACGCGGGGCGGCTGGGATCGTCCACAACCGGTTCAAGCGCGGGCTGATCGGGCACGGACGCGGCGGCCATCGCGGGGTACGGGCGAACCAATGGACGGTGGACACGGCGCTGGGGCGTCCAGGACGCGAACGCGCTGATCTTGCCGGAGGAACCGGCCGTGCAGCTCCTGCACGGGAACCCGGACGCCGACGCGGCCGGCCGGTGACGAACCGAGGTTGTCACCGGCCGATCGGCGGCTCCGCGCTGTGGGTGATCGCGCCTCTCGGATCGCCCGCCGGGCCCGGCGCGGGCGCAGGGGTGGGCGCCGCCGCCGGGGGCGTCAGGAGCCGGTCGTGCCGTCGAGCAGTTCGCGCAGGATGTCCAAGTGGCCGTTGTGGCGGGCCGTCTCCTCGGTGAGGTGGTGCAGGATCCAGCGCAGGTCGACGTGGACGCCGTTGCGGACGGCTCGCCGGGCCTGCTCGTCCAGGCTGTTCCCGGCGACCAGTTCGCGGTAGCGGGCGCTCTGTCCGGCGTATTCGTCGAGCAACTGCGCGAGCGGGAAGTCGACGGCGATACGCATCTCGCGGTCGGGGTCCTCCTCGGTCCACGGGCCCCGGTCCTCCTCGCCGAGGAAGACCACCTGGAACCAGTAGTACTCGACCCAGCGAAGGTGGTTGATCAGTCCGCTCATGGTCGTCAGCGGGGAACCCGGCAGCAGCGCCCTACGTGCGTTCTCCTCGGAGACGCCGTCGCACTTGGCGCGGGCGGTGCCGCGTACGTAGTCGAGAAACGTGGTGAGCTGAGTGCGTTCGTCCCACGCGGGAGGTGTGTCGTTGATTCTTGTCATCACGCGAAGCATCCCCGATCACCACGACCGGTGTCGCGGCATTTAATGACGGTCCCGGCTGGTACGCCACCCCCACCGTCGCCTACGCCCGGGACTTTGAATCTTGACTGCGTGACCTGGGTTTCCAGTCCTACTGGACTTTGTCCGGCCTGTGGCCTGTGGCTTTGCGGAATCCCGGACGGATGTTCGGTTCCGCTGGGAAATCCCGTGGACGGAGGAGGACGGGGTCGCCTCAAGGATGCCGATCTCGATGTGATGCGGCCGGCGTGCGATCGCGGCGTCGGTCAGCCCGTCGACCGCAGCGAGAACGATCCGCGCCGGCAGAACCTGTCGGACTTGCGCGGTCATGGATGCCACCAGAAGCCGCAGGCGGGCACGCCCCGACTCGGCAAGGTTCACCACAACCGGCCGTTGGGATCGCCTTGATTGCGCGGGGGCGCGACATGCTCCTGGCGGCTTGGGGGTCTGTGTGGGCTGTGCGAGGACTGCGAGGCGCGCGGAGTCGTGTGCGCGGCCCGGCAGTTGGTGCGGCTCGCCGCCGGTGCGGGACGCGAGGCCCGGCAGCAGTGGTGGCGAGCGACATGTCGCGGCGCCGGATCAGGTGGTTGCCGCCGGTGCCTTGCCCGTCACGGCGTCCTTCTGGGCGCCGGCGGGTGGTCCTGCCTTGCGGAGGGGCGTTTCGATGACGTACAGCGCCGCGATGAACGCGGCCGCGCACAGGATCGCCGCGGTGAGGAAGATCTGGTGGGTGGCGCTGGTGATCGCGTTCAGGTAGGCGTCCTTGGCCCCGGCGGGCAGGTGAGCCGGTGCGTGCGCGTCGCTCTCGGTGCCGTCGGTGCCGGGCACGTGGGGCTGGACGGCGCGGGTGAACAGGGAACCGTAGACCGCGACGCCGAGGGATCCGCCCAGGGTGCGGAAGAGGGTGACCGAGCTCATGGCGGCGCCCATGTCGCGCAGGGCGACGCTGTTTTGGGCGATGGTACCGGCCATCTGCTGGGTGAGTCCGAGCCCGAGACCGACGAGAACCATGTACGTGCAGGTCTGGATTCGGGACGTGCCGGTCCCCATGGTCGCGAGCAGCCCCAGGCCGACGGTGAGGAGGGCGGCGCCCAGGACCGGGAAGACCTTGTACTTGCCGGTGGCGGACATGACCTTGCCCGCGATGGTGGAGACGACCACGACGGGGATCATCAGGGGCAGCATCAACTACGTGCTGGCCGGCGCGCACCTCTCCCAGGATGCGGAAATGGCACAGTTCCTCGAACTCATCCGCTCAACCCCGGCATTGAGCGAGTACGCCCACCGCATGTGGATGCGGCACGAGAGTGCGCTCACCCAGGCCATCGCCGAGGCAAGCGGCGCACCACAAGGAAATCCCACCTGCCGGGCACTGGCCCACTTCGCCCTCGAGACCACCGCCCTCGCCCGCGCGAGCGACGATCCACGAACGGCCGTCGAGAGCGCCTTCGAGCTCCTGGAACACGGCTGGAACACCACCAGGCCAAACGTCTGAGACCAGCAGCGCATCCACGTCCGCGGACAACACGAGAACAGTTCGATCAACCCCTCAGCGAACTTCTGCGGGTGTGATTTCGCAGTGGTGGTTGGTGTGTGGGTGGTGGTGTGGGCTGGGGTGTTGCTGCAGGTTGGATGAGAACGTTTCGGCGCCGTCCAGGCCGGGGTTGTGTGGTCTGGCCTGGGATTATTGCGGTTTCGTCGAGAACACCCGGGTGTGTTGCACATGGCCTGTGCGTTTAAAGGCCCGGGCCGTGTTTGTGCAGGTCACAGGGCTTTGCATGGTTGCAGGGCCAGGGTGTGTCTACCGCCGGGGTGTGCGGGACCCGGTGGTGGTGCCGGGGTGGTGCGGGGTTTCGGCGTGGTGGTCGAGGCGGATCCGGTCGAGGCCGGTTGGTGATGTGTTCGGTGCCGTCCACGATCGCGGTGATGGCGGCTTGGCGGATCAGGCGGGAGGGGGCTGCCGATTCGGCCGGCGGTGCGTTGGCGGAGGTAGGCGGCGAGGCGGGGGAGTGCCCCGGCCCGGTGCGTGTTTCGGGTCCAGGGCGGCTTCCACTCCGGTGATCATCTTTGAACCGTTGGCATGTGCCGAGCCGTGCCGGGAACGCGCCGCACTCGACCAACGAGGCCCGTCCGGCGACCTGCGCCCCCCGTACCCCACCGAACAACGGTGTGGCGGTCCTGGGGAACACCGCGTTGGTGACCGAGTGGGACGACGGCGGCCACGACGGCCCCGCGCCGGACCTGGTGGCGTCATCGTCGGCGTCGATGCCTTCCGCGGTCGCCGACATGCTCCCGGACCTCGACATCCGCGGCGGGGATCGTGTCCTGGACATTGGTCGATGCGGATCCCGCGTTCGCCGACCGCCTGCCACCGCACCGGCAGCAACTCGAGGTAGTCGCTGCCGCTCACCGGACCACCCGCGCCGCAGTTCCCCGACATTGCGGACCGCCCTGCCGCGCCGGGTTCCGCCAGGGCGGACCGACTCCGAGGCGATCGCCCACACCCCGCGCTGCCCCGAGTCCCCGCCCAAGGCACGGTCGATGCGGATCAGCCCGCCGGATCACACGGATCCGACGCAGACCACACATCCGTCACGTCCAGCGCATGTCGAGCGCGTCGAGCACCGCGATCCGCTCGGCCGACAGCTTCGCCCGCCTGCTCCTGGTGGTGGTGATCCACACCCTCGACCCGACGTCCTCGGGCCATCCGTCGAACGCCACCACCGACTCGACATGCCTGCACGGTACTTCCCGGTGCCCGACCCGGGCCCGGTATGCCGCCGCCGCGCTCACCGCGATCGCCCACGCCTGCTCGCGCGTCGCTTCGGCCGAGGCCCGTCCGGCACGGACACCACCGCCCCGGCCTCGGCCGCCGCGTCGACCATCGCGGGCGCAGTCGACCCGGGCGCCACCCCAGCTGCTCGCGCTGCGCCGCGTTCGGCCCGTCCCACCCGGACCGCCGCCGAGGCACCCACCGCCCGATCGACGTCCCGCGACGCACCACGTCCGGACCCACGTCGTCCAGCCGGGCCCGTCGCCGCGTTCGGCCGGGTACTCGGCCGTGTGGGTCGGATGCCGCCGCCACGCCACCGGCCGATGCGTCGGATGCCACGGCTCACCCTCGACCAGGGCGCCGGCGCCGCGCTGCGTCCGGCGGGAAGCTCGCCCCGCCGGTCCTGGACACGCCTGTTGGCGAGCCGGCTCCCGATGCTCGGCCACACCACCCGACCACCGCCGGGCGCCTGCAAGTAACCAGCCGAACGACCAACCCCGCACCGCGAACCGCGCGCCCCGACCGTCCCGGGCCACGGGGCGCTTCGGCATGCCCACACCCCCAGAACACACACCCCGGAACTCCACCGGCCACCGCTCGAACCCGCATACCGGCGCGAATACACCCGGAAATGCCAAGATCCCGCCCGGCTTCGACGGTCGAAACGGGATCTCGTCGATTGATCTCAGGCCGTTCCAAGAACGGCCCTGTCGCTGTCCGGTGTGGTAATCGGTCCGACGTGCTGCGCCGTGGTGAGCGCTGTCGAGGTCCGCGATCTTCATGCCGGAACGGCAAGATCCCGTGCCAGGTCGTGGTGGGCCTGGCAAGACTGAGCGCGTTCCGACGGCGGCCGGACGCCGACCTCACCATCGTCTCCAGGACAGGACCATCCATGATCCCCGCGCCACGGCCCTCCTCGGGCCACGCTCCCCGACTCGTGAGGACGTCGGCGACTGCCGTGCTCGCCTTCCTCCTGACGATCGGTGCCGTCGCGTGCGGCACGCAAGCCGACGACGACGTTCCCGCCTACGCCGCCGCCACCCGGGACGCCCCGGGGTTCAAGGGCACGTTCCGGCACGAGTTCGCCGACGTCGACGGCGTCCGGATGCACTACGTGACCGGCGGAAGCGGTCCGCCGGTGGTGCTGATCCACGGCTGGCCGCAGACCTGGTTCGGCTGGTGGCCGGTCATGCCGGCGCTCGCCGAGCACCACACCGTCTACGCCGTCGACCTACCCGGCCTCGGCGACAGCTCCGGCTCCCCGACCGGCTACGACAAGGCCACCCTGGCGCGGTACGTGCACACCCTGATTGCCGATCGGCTCGGACTGCGCGACGCCCGCGTCGTCGGGCACGACTTCGGCGCCGCGGTGGCGTTCCAGTACGCCGCCCGGTTCCCCGCCGACACCGCACGCCTGGGCTACCTCGACCTGCCGCTGCCCGGGCCCGCGATCGATGCGCCCACCTACCGCTCACTGAGCTGGCACATCGCCTTCCACTCCCAGCGGCGGGTCCCCGAGGCGGTCGTCGGTGACGACGTCCGCGAGTACCTGGCACTGTTCTACCCCCAGGTCTCGTTCGGCGGAACGGCGTTCGGCGGCACCTCGGAGCGATCCCCGTTCACCGACGCCGAGATCGACGAGTACGCCCGAACCTACCGTCGGCCCGAGGTCCTGTCGGGCGGCTTCGAGCTCTACCGCGCACTGGACCAGGACGTCCGCGATGCCAAGGCGGCAACGCCCGTTCGTGTTCCGACCCTGCTCATGACCGCCCAGGGGCAGCTCGACGCGACCCGGGGCACCGCGGCCCCGCTCATGACCAACATCGTGCGGGCGGTGGACGTGCCGAACGCGGGGCACTGGCTCGTCGAGGAGAACCCCCGGTTCGTCACCGCGGAGTTGCTGCGCTTCCTCGATTCCTGATCCCGCCCCGGCCGCCGCGCATCGCGATCCGCGTTGCGCGGCGTCGGTCGGGAGCGGTGTCCGACACGCGTGCCCGGGCTGCTGTGGGTGGTCGTTGGTGGTGGGTTTTGGTGGGGTGTGTGGGCTGGGGTTTCGTGGTTGTGTCGGGATGGTTGTTCCGGGCGCGGTGTTGGCGGGCCTGGTTTTCGGGTGTGGGGTGGGGCGTTCGGGTATGGCCCGGCGGTATGTCTGAGCTGGGGTTTTCGCACTTGTAGTGGGTTTCGCGGGTGTTGTGGGATGCGTTGAGATTTTGTGCAGTTCTGATGGGAATGCCATTGGCACTGGTTGCCCCCGGTTTGCCGGCGGTCGGGGATCGGCCCCGGCGCGGGGTTTTCGGGGTCGGGTGTGGTGGCGGGTCCAGGACCGCAAGAGGTGGTCGGGGCCGGGCGTGAGGCGTGTGAGTCCGAGTGTGTGGGCGACGTGTTCGAGTACCCACACGCGGTTGGGCGCCGTCGGGACGAAGTCGCGTCGCAACAGGTCCGACGCTCGCGTGGCGCTCGGGTCCGCCTGGGTCGTGCGGACCTTGCGGCCGCGGACGGCGCCGGAGAGCCCGGCGTCCTTCATCAGCCGGGCGACGGTGCATCGGGCGACGTCGGTGTGGCCGCGGCGCTTCGACTCGGCCCATACCTTGCGAACGCCGTAGACGCCGTAGTTGCCTTCGTGGACGTTCCGGATCAGGGCGGTCAGCTCCGCATCGCGAACGGAGCGCGCCGAGGCACCGCGCTTCTTGTACGCGTAGCAAGTGGACGGGTGGATGCTGCAGCCGTGTGCGGTGAGCACGGTGCAGATCGGCTCGACTCCGCCGAAGCGGTCCCGGTGCTCGTCGATGAACGCTACGAGTGTGTGTGGCCGGTCGAGCTCGGCCGCGAAGAAAGACGCGGTGCAGTCAACCCGTCAACGCAACAGGGGCTCCAGCCTATCGGCCGGAGTGTCGAAGTCGAGGGTCTTCCGGGGACGTGTGTTCAGCTTCAATGCGATCTTGTCGAGGTCGCCCCGGGTGAGGTGTTCCATGCTCGTGCCCTTGGGCATGTACTGACGCAGCAGGCGGTTGGTGTTCTCGTTCGTGCCGCGCCGCCAGGGGCTTCGCGGGTCGGCGAAGTACACGCTCAGGCCGGTCGCGGCGGTGACGTCCTTGTGGCCGGCCGGTTCCATGCCGCGGTCCCGGGTGAGGGACTTTCCGAGGTCGGCGGGCAGCTCCGGCATCTTTGCGGACAGCCTCGCGGTGACAGTTGCCATGTCCCGCCCGTCGACCCGGACGAGGACAGTGAAGCGGGTGGAGCGTTCGACGACTGTAGCGATCCGGGTCAGGCCTCGGCCGAGGGGAAGGTCGCCTTCCCGGTGGCCCGGAACCGCGCGATCGTCCGCCTCGGCGGGCCGCTCGCTGATCGAGACCGCTTCCTTGATCTGCGAACGCCATTGCCCGGTAACCGTGTTGTGGATGTTTCGGCGCGTCGGACGGCCGGACCTCGGATGCTTCCGGAGCTTCTTGGCAAGCACGCCGCGGGCCTGGACGAACAGGGACTTGTAGATCGTCTCGTGGCTCACCCGCATCTCCGATCCAGGAGCGCAGACCTTGGCCAGACGGCCGGAGATCCGCCCCGGTGACCAGTCGTCGGCCGGCTTCTCGGCCACGAAGTCTCGAAGCCGTGCATTCGTCGCGAGCCGGCACGGCTGTCGGCGCCGGGCGCGGTCCCGGGCGCGGTCCTCGGCATCCACGGCCCGGTAGTGGGCGGGGCCCTTGTTGCGGGCGATCTCCCGGCCGACGGTCGAGGCAGCGCGACCCAGGACGCGAGCTATCGAGCGGATCGAGTCACCCCGGGCAAGGCCCCGCGAGATCGACTCCCGCTCGGCGAGCTTCAGTTGCCCCGATCGCCGCTGCCGGACCGGTGGAACGTAGCCGCCGTTGGACTTGATGATCGTGAAGATCGACCCCGGCGGCCTGGCCAGTGCCCGTGAGATCTCGCTGATCGACTCGCCGGCCTTCCAGCGGTCCCACAACTCACGCTTCTGTGTGTCCGACATACCCGGACGACCCAACCCTGCCATGCGCCACATCCTCTATGACCTGGGATGTTGCGCTGACGGGTTGACTGCACCTCCGCCTTCTTCGCGCGCGAACAGGGGTGAGCGCGCGATACGCGCTCGTCGAAGCGGAGAAGGCCAAATTTCGCATCGCCGACATGTGCCGATGGTTGGGGGTCTCCCGATCCGGATTCTACGAATGGCGCGACCGACCCGTCTCCGCCACCGCCGACCGACGAACACGCCTCAAGACGATGATCCGCGAGATCTTCGCGGCGAACCACGAAACGTACGGATATCGCCGTGTGCACGCCGTCCTGGCGCGCTCGGGCGAGGCCGTATCGCCCGAGTCGGTGCGGACCCTGATGCGCGAACTGGGCCCGGTGGCCTGCCAACCGCGACCCTGGCGGCCGGATGACCACACTCGGCGACGGAAGCCACCCGCGGATCCCGGACCTGATCCGACGCGACTTCGAGGCCGATCGGATCGGCACCAAACTCGTCGGCGACATCACCTACATCCCCACGTGGGAAGGATTTCTCTACCTGGCCACGGTCATCGACCGCCACAGCAAAGCGGTTGTCGGTTGGGCCGTGGCCGACCACTTCAAGACCTCCCTGATATCGTCGGCCCTGGACATGGCCGCGAAACGGATACGCATCGAACCGGATGCCGTCATTCACTCCGATCGAGGTGGCAACCCTGGATTCAAGGGGTCGTCGCAACAACACCGCCTTGTTGGATCAATAGTAGTTGTTCGTTGAGGACTTCGGCTGGTGTCTTCCAGTCGAGGGTTTTGCGGGGTCTGCCGTTGAGTGCGGCGGCGACGGCTTGGAGTTCGTCGGCGTTCCACCGTGACAGGTCGGTGCCTTTCGGGAAGTACTGACGCAGCAGGCCGTTGGTGTTCTCGTTGGTGCCGCGCTGCCAGGGTGAGTGCGGGTCGGCGAAGTACACCTGCAGGCCGGTGTCGATGCGCAGTTGGGTGTGCCGGGCCATTTCCGTGCCGCGGTCCCAGGTCAGCGATCGGCGTAGTTGTTCGGGCAGTGTGGTGATGGTGGTGGCGATGGCGTCCTTGACGGCTTCGGCGCCGCGGCCGGCGAGCGCCGGGCCGTTCTTCACCCGCGCTTCGATGCCGAACCCCTCCATCCGCGGCAGGTGCAGCAGCATGGTGAACCTGGTGGTGCGTTCCACCAGGGTCCCGATCGCGGACCGGCCGGTACCGATGATCAGGTCGCCCTCCCAGTGGCCGGGCACCGCCCGGTCGGCCGCCTCCGAGGGCCGCTCACTGATCACCACGTCCGGCGTGACGTGGCCACGGACGCGGTGACGCGCCCGTTCCCGCGGGACACGCAGCGCGCGCCCGGTCCGCAGACACGCGACCAACTCACGCTTGAGCGCTCCGCGTCCTTGGACGAACAGGGCCTGGTAGATCGCCTCGTGCGAGATCCGCATGGAGTCATCATCGGTGAAGTCCACCGTCAGCCGGCGTGAGATCTGCTCCGGACTCCACGACGTGGCCCACCGACGGTCCTGACGGCGGGGCTTGTTCCGCCCCTTCCAGCGCGACGCCTGCGGCCCTGCCGCGGGCGTGCCGTCCGGGAACCGGACCTCGCCCGCGAGGCGGTCCTGCACATACGTGCGCAGCCGCTCGTCGCCCGCCAGTTTCGTGATCTTGGGCCGCCGCGCCGCCAACTCGGCCTTCCACTGCGCGGTTGACGCCCGGTACTCCAGCCGGCCGCCGCGCGTGGCCGCGTTGCGCCGCAGCTCCCGGGAGACCGTGGCGGGATCCCTGCCCAGGCGGCGCGCGATCTCGCGGACCCCCACGTCCTGGATTGTGAGCAGCGCGATCTCCTCACGCTCGGCGAACGACAGGTATCTACCCGACGGCGGATCCAACTGCATCGGCGGCATGCCGCCACCCTTGCGGAACCACCGCGAACCGACCGGACCCGACACACCGCACGCGATCGCGGCGTCCTCGCTCGTCAAGCCCTCGGCGATCCTCGCCCAGAAGGCCCGCTCCGCCTCCCGCCGGGGAGGCGGACGACCCGGCGAACGCATCGCCGGACGCCCGGCGAACTGCGTGATCCACCCGACCGGTCTTCCCATGCAACACCTCCACATCCAGGTGTTGCGACGACCGGTTGAATCCACCAATTACACGTCCGAAGAGTTCGCGAAGTCGCTCGCCGGTCACGGGATGAGGCAGTCCGTCGGCCGCACCGGTGTTTGTTGGGACAATGCCCTGGCGGAGTCATTCTTCGGGGCTTTGAAGAACGAATGGCTCCACCGCTACGTCTTCACCACGCACGCGAAGGCACGGGGTGAAGTCGTTCGATACATCGAGGGCTTCTACAACCGCCGACGCCTGCACTCCGGACTCGGCTATCGCACACCCCACGAAGTCCTGCACCCAGAGCGGGATTGAACCTCGTGGCATAGAACAACAGCAATCAACCCGTCCGGAAAACGCGGGGCTCCTCAGTCCCCGTCGCCCTGGATGGAACAGGTCGACGACATCGGCGCCGAAGGGTTGTCCCACCCCCTGTGGCAGATGCTCGACCCCGATACCTGGCCCGGCCCCCCGCCGGAGCCCGTCTTCTGACGTCATATGCCCATGCTTGCGGTAATTCGAGGCCAAGTGGAGTCGTGCCGCGGTCGCAGCCGCGTACGGCTTCGGTCGACACGGCGACTCACGAGCCGCCCCGGTCCGGTCCGGTTCGGTGGGTGCCGGTGTCCGATGGCAGGCAGGGGTCCTTCGCTCGGTGACATCCGTGGGACGAGGTCGTGACGTCCGAGGAACTCGTGCGCGACAAGGCCTACTACAGCAACCCCAATCGCCAAGCTGTGCGCCGAGGGACTGTAGAAAGTTCGGCTCTGTCTCACATCCGGTGGTAGCTCTTTGTGAGCGTCACGGGAGAAGGATGCGGTGACGAAGGAGGTGGCATCCGGCTCGTCCGTGCATTTGCCTCATGATGCGTTTGGTTCGGGTGTTGACGCCTTCGGCGCGTCCGTTGTGGTGGGGCATGGTGAGGGCCGCGTCGACTGCCGCGCGGTCGAGTTCGAGGCCGTTGGTGAAGGCGTGCAGGTGTGGGAGGTCGGATGCGCGGACGGCTGCGATCCATGCCGTGAGTCCGGCGTCGTTCCCTGCCGCGGGGGCCAGTAGCGAGGCGAACTCGCTGATAAGGGATCCGAGTTGCGTCATCTCGGGACAAGCGGCGGTGAGATCTCGGATGAGTTCGGTGTCCTTGTCCCGGCGGTTGTCCGGGTGGGCGAGGAGGAGGCGGGCGAAGCGGCTGGGAGTGGTCACGGGCCGGTCGCCCTCGGCACGTCCCTGGGTGATGTAGCGGTAGAGGAGGTTGAAGCTGCCGGTGCAGCCGAGTTCCTTGATCTCGCGGAAGAGCTGGGGCACGGGGACCGAAGGGTCGGTCGCCCGGCGTATGCGGAGGTGCTCGCGATACGGGTCGACGAGGGTGGGCCGGTAGCGCGGGGCGCGCCGCAGGGCATCGGGCTCTCGGGCGCGTGCGTACCGTTTGACGGTGTTCGGGGACACGTCCAGTCGACGGGCGCATTCGAGCAGGCCGACGCCCTTGCCGATCAGGTCGTGGATCTGGTGCCAACGCTCGCGTGTGGTCTGCTCGTGGACGCCACCCGGCCGGGGCGGGTTGACGATGGCCCGGCACGAGCTGTGCGAGCGGACCTCGGCAAGCGTTTGTCACACAGGTTGCGCCATAAATGCCACCGATCGCCGACCTGCACCGCGTCGGGCAGGGCGCGGCGTATCGCCTCGGCGTAGGCGCCCGAGCCGTCCCGGCACACGATCTCGACACCCGGATGTCGACGAAGCCAAGCCTCGAGTGCGTCGACGCCGCGGCCAGGCAGGACGTCGGTGCGTTCGCCGGTCTCGGCGTCGGTCAGCACCGTCGCGTAGCGGTGGCGGCGCTTGAGCGCGAAGTCGTCGACGCCCAGGACCCGCGGCACCCGGCGGACCGGCAGCGGGATGTCTGCCCGACACGCAGCGCGGTGCATCGCGACAGCCCGGCCCCGAGCGCCTTCAGTGTCCGTGCGCCTGCACGACCTGCGAGGTCCCGCACCACGGCACGGACTTGGGCGAGCAGCCGCACCGTCCGCCGCTGGTAGCGCTCCATCCCCAACCTCGGCAAGGCGCCCGGCCCGGCACGGTGACCGGCGGGTGCGACGGCCGTTGTCGCCTCGGGTCTGTCGTCCGGGCGCGTCGGCGCCGGCCGTGCCCAAGGAATCGGTCGGGTACGTCACCCGCACCGCGTGCGGGCGCCGGACGCGATGTTCACCGTCGACGAAGTGCTAGGCGGCAGCCGCCAGTTCGGAGCCACTGCGGATTCGGACCGGATTGAACCGACGATGCGACCAGTGTGTGGGGGCGAGCTCGTCATCGGCTGCCGGGAGTCCGCTCGGCTGCGACGCTCACGCGTCGGGCAAGGCGCTTGTAACTCCGCTTGGCGACAACATCGACACCTTGCCGGCTCGATGCCGCGGCCTTCCGGGTCTCCGAGCCGACACCGATGGAATGGTATTCCGCGTACTCGTCGCCGCCGGCCACGCACGAGCCCGACGTTCGGACACGAGCCACGTGCTACGGGCAGGCCGGCTTCATGGACCCGCACGTCACGGCGCCGGCTCGTGTACGCCCTTCGAGGAACGCGGCATCAGCGCGCGCTTGTGCGGGCGAGGGCGGGGGCGAGGGCGAGTCCCGCTCGCGGGACAGGTCGGCCAGGCGGCGCAGTGCCCGCTCGGACGGGGACCCCGGCTCGGCGGCGAACAGGTCGAGACCGCTGTATTCGAGGTCGACGGGCAGGGTCACGAGTTCGCCGTACAGGTCCAGGTCGCCGACGACGGGGTGGTGCAGCCGGTAGAACCGGCCGCCCGCGCGGGCGACGGGATGGGAGGACCACATCCGGTCGAACTCGGGGCTGGCCGCGCGCAGTCGTTCGATGTGTGCCATGAGGCGCCGGTCGCCGCGGTAGCAGGCGGACAACACCCGCAGGTGCGCAACGTGTTCGACCGCCGTGCGCTCCCAGCCGGCGCCGTGCAGGTCGCGGACGTCCGAGCGGCGGAAGATCAGGTCGGAGATGCTGCGCTCGCCCTCGGGCATCGCCGCGAAGTCGCCGAAGAGCGCGGTCGCGACCGGGTTCCACGCCACGATCTCGGTGTGTCGCCCGACCAGGATCGCCGGGGTCGCGTCGAAGGACGCCACCAGGTGCCGCAGGCCCGCGCGGGGCGGGGCGGCGGTCTCGGGACATGTGCGGGCGTCGGGCCGGGTGAGTTGGTTCAGGTACGTCCGCTCGTCCTCGTCCAGGCGCAACGCCCTCCCGATCGCGGCCAGGGCCTCCGCCGAGACGCTGTCGGACCTGCCCTGTTCGAGCCGCGTGTAGTGCGCGACGCTGATGCCGGCGAGACCCGCCAGTTCCTCGCGGCGCAGTCCCGCGACGCGGCGGCGGCCGCCGTACGCCCGCAGTCCGACGTCCTCCGGGCTCAGGCGGGCCCGGCGGGATTTCAGGAACTCGCTCAGTTCGACACGTGCGTCCACACCGCGACCATAACCGGCCGCGCGAAGGTGATCACGTGGTGCGTAGGCAAAGCCGGGACCTGGGTAGCGCGCGGCGGCCCGTCCAGGCTGGGAAACGACCCAGCCGCCCGCCTCACTCCCGAGGCCGTTTCCGGAGGTCGGCCCCATGCCGTCGCCTGCCAATCCCGCACGCCCTGCCAACGTCGAACGCCCCGGACACCCCACCCGCCCCACCCGCCCCGCCTGGACACTCGGCCTCCTTGCCCTCGCGGGCCTGATCACCGCACTCGACTTCACGATCGTGTACGTCGCGCTGCCCGGGATCGCCGCCGATGTCGGCTTCTCCGACCACGGGCTGCAATGGGTCGTCAGCTCGTACGCCGTCGTGTACGGAGGACTCCTCCTCCTTGGCGGCCGCCTCGCGGACCTGCTCGGCAGACGCCGCATGTTCGTGCTCGGCATGGCGCTGTACGGCGTCGGCTCGCTCCTGGGCGGCCTCGCCACCGCGCCGGGCGCGCTGATCGGCGCGCGGGCCGTGCAGGGCGTGGGCGGGGCGGTTCTGTTCCCCGCGACACTGTCGCTCGTCAACACGCTGTTCGCGGAGGGGCGTTCGCGGACCCGGGCGCTGACGGTGTGGGCGGTGTCGGGAGCGGGCGGGCTGAGCCTGGGGGCGCTGCTCGGCGGCGTACTGACAAGTGCGTGCGGCTGGCAGGCGGTGTTCTACGTCAATGTCCCGCTGGTCGTGGGCGCCGGGCTCGCCGCCTTCGCGCTGCTGCCCGCGGACGCGGCGTGGCGCGGTGGGCGCGAGAGGTGTGAGGGGCGTGAGGGGTGTGAGCGACAGGACGGAGGCAGGGAGTACGACGAACTCAAGGCGTGCCAGGGGCAGGCCGGACGCAAGGAGCACGACGGGCGCGACGGCGCGGGCGCGGCGCGGCCCGGCTTCGACTTCCCGGGCGCGTTGACCGGCACGGTCGGGCTCACGCTGCTGGTGTTCGCGATTGCGCAGGGACCGGAGTGGGGGTGGACGGATCCTCGGGTTGCGGGTGCGGCGGGAGTGGCGCTGTTGCTGCTCGCGGGATTCGTCGCGGTGGAGTCGCGGACGGCCGATCCGCTGCTGCCGCTGCGCCTGTTCACGCATCGCGGGCTGACGGCCGCGACCGGGGTGATTCTGGTGTTCGGGCTGACCTTGCAGGCCGTGCCGTTCTTCCTGACGTTGTGGTTCCAGGATGAGATGGGCTTTTCGGCGCTGCGCACAGGAGTCGCGTTCCTGGGGCCGACGCTGTCGATCACGGTGGGCAATCTCGCGGGTGAGCGCCTCGCGGGTCGTCTGGGTGTGCGTCGGACACTGATGGTCGGGTTCGCGGTCGCCGGGCTGGGGGCCGCAGTGCTGGCGGCGGGAATGACGGACGGGTCGTCGTACGCCGCGCTGCTGCCCGGCATCGTCGCCTTCGGGCTGGGCACCGGCGTTGTGTTCACCACGATGTGGGTTGCCGCAGCGTCGGGCGTCGCGGATGCCGAGCAGGGCGCCGCCTCCGGACTGGCTTCCACCGCACTCCAGTTCGGCTCCGGGGCCGGCCTGGCGGTGCTGGTCTCGGTGGGCGGGATCCGGACCGCCGTGGCGGTGGTCGCGGTGGGCGCCCTCATCGGCCTTCCGGCCGCGCTGGCCCTCCCGAAGGCCGTGCAGCCTCCCGCCGATTCAGCCGGGCCTGCCGGTCCGGCCGATCCAGACGCGCCTGCCGGTCCAGCCGGATCTGCCGGGTCTGTCGATTCGATCGGTCAGTCGTCCTCGTCCTCCGTGCGGGCACTGTGAGTGTGTGGGGGTGGTGTCAGCGGGTTGGTGACAGCGGTTCCGAGCCCGGTTTCTCCTTGTTGAGCTGGGCTTTGTCGGTCTGATCGCGGGATTCATGGCTGCCACGGGGTGACCGAATTGCTGTCGTGGGCTGCCCGACAGCGGCCGGCACATGCGTGTCCTGGCTGTCGTGGGGATGCACATTCCTGTGTCGCTCGGCCCGAGGGCGGGGTGTGCTTGCGGGTATGAGCGTGAAGTCGTCTCCACTGCCGGTGTCTTCGGCCCCGGACGAGTCCCGCACCCCGCCACCGTCCGCTGCTGCCGCGCAAGCGTGGTCGGCTGCGTGCGTGTCCCGGGACCGGGCTTTGACGCGCCGGTTGGTGGTGGGCCGTCTTCTCGCGCTGGACGAGGCCGGGTCTTAGGAGACGGTCCACGTGCGGATCGCCGCCGAGGCGGCCTCGGTGGCGCCGCGCACGGTGTGGCGTTGGTTGGCGATCGCCCGCGAGTCCGGACGGGCGGAACCCGCCCGGCGGCATTCCTTCACCGTCACGGACGCGTTGTGGGCGCGCTTGTCGGATGTGGGCGGGAACGTGAAGGCCCTGCACGACTGGATGCGGGAACACCCGAACCACGCCCTGCCGTCATCGAACGCGAACCCGCTTCCGTCGTTGACGATGCTCTACCGCGCCGTGCAGGAAGAGCAACGTGCGGGCCGTGTCCCGGGGGATCTCCCGACCCGCGCGTTGCCCGACGCGACGGAGACCGCTACGACCGCGCCCTGGCCGAACTCGCGCTCCCGGGCACGGCCTGCGAGGCCGGCCGGATCACCTCGCCGCCCACCGGCGAGCACACCCCGGCCGCGGCCGGGACCGAACCCACCGCGAGCCGGCCGTCGCCGTTCGCCGGCGGCGCGCGCCTGTACACACCCGGCGCGCACGTCGTGTCGACGCGCCAACTCGGCGCGGTGACCGAGGCACTCGTCCACACGGTCGCCGCCCACGGGATCCTGTGGGTGTACGGCGACCCCGGCCACGGCAGGACGATCGCGCTCCACCAGGCCCCGCGCCTGCTCCCGCGCCGCGTCCCGGTTGCTCCGTCCCGGCTGTTTTGAAAGTTCTTGTCGATTGATCATGTGTTGACCAGTGCGTTTGCAGGATCTGGGATTTTGGATCTTGGGTGCGTGGCCTGGGTTTTGCGTCTTGCTCGGCTTTGGTCTGGCTTGTGGCCTGTGGTTTTGCAGGATTTGGGACGGATGGTCGGTTCCGTTGGGAAAACCTGTGGACGGGGGGCGGGCTGTTTCGGCGGGTGAGGTCTGGGACGTCCGGTGACCTGCGGTGCTGCAGGGTGTGAGGGGGTCGGGCAACGCGGTTGAGAATTCCCTTTGGCGTCCCCTTCCGTCGGGCGCATGTGCGAATCGGGTCCGGGTCTTCGACACGCTCGACCGTGAGACCTCGTCGTTCTCCGTCGGGAACGCCATCGAGTATCTGCTCGTGGACGAGGCCGGCCACGCCCGGGTCGGGCACTTCGACGAGAACCCGGCCGGAACCCGCCGCCGGAGCGCCATGGAAGTCCGTGTACGGGCACGCCCGGGCAGCGGCGTCCGACATCTTCGGGGCGTGGGAGTCGAACGAACGGACCGGGGATGCGGGTGCCGTTCGACGTCCGGGCGAGCCGGCCCCTCCGGACGAAGACCCACGTCCGACACGTCCTCGTCGCCGCCGGAACCAACCTCGTCCGTCTCAGCGAATGCATACCGCCCGGCACCGTCCCGGCCCGAACTCCCGAGTTGACAGGTACGCCGTGCCAGGCTCGCCCGAGATGCGGGCGCCAACGCCCCGTTGCGGTTCGGTGGGTTCGGTTCCCGGGTTCGAGAGGACGACCGGACGCGGGGTGCGCGCAGCGGTGCCTCTTCTCAACGGCGGGTTCGGGGTGCGGTGCTCTGACCTGGGGTGCGGCACCGATCGAGAAGATCGGCCTGTGCTTGGTGACATGGGGCTTCGGTCTGTGGTGGTGGGTGTGCCTTTCGGCGATGGGTCGGTTGACCTGCGGTGTCGCAGGGTTTGGGAAGGCCGCGCAACGCGATGGGGAATTCCTTGTGGCGGGCGGTGTGTTCACGCGTCGGAACCGTGCTCGCTGCGCCGCGTGTACCGGGTCCGAGAGGTCGGGACATCCCTGGCCGGGTGGGGGTGGGGCGGGCGGACGCCGCGACTGCTCTCGCGCCGACCCGGGTTTGCTCTGCCGGGACGCCCTGCGGACCCTGCAGTACGGGGCCGCCGTGGAGCTGAACGGTCTTGTGCGGGTGCCCACGGTCGCCGAGACCCGCATCGCCGCCGATCTACCGGCCCGCACGGACCGCCGGCCGGACGGCGGCAGCAGCGCCGACGAGACCACCACCGAGGCGGCCCGCCTGGCCCGGCTCCACGCAGTGCGGGCCGGCCATGCCCATGCCCAGGACGCCGGCGAGCGTGTCGATCGCGGTGTTCGCCGCGCCGCGCCGATCGTCCGGGGACATCGCGGTGACCGTCGCGAACATCACGTCGTTCGCGCCGTCGAGTCCGGCGCGGGCGGCCGAGTACCGAGTCGACGGACTGCCCGGCACCGGCCCCTGGGTCACTCGGCCGGTGCGCGGGCCGAAGAGCCCGGTCGCTCAGGTTCTGCCGGGTTTGCCCGTCGAGACCAGCAGGAGGACGGACGAGCCCGGTGCCACCGGTTCTGCGCCGCCCCGGGGGTGACTGCCGATCACCTGCCCGGCGGGAGCGTTCCAGTCCGTGTGCCGCATGATCGTGCAGCTCAGTCCGAGTCCGCGCAGCAGGCTTTCGGCCTGTTCGACCGGCATGCCGGCCAGGTCCGGCAGCGCGATGCCCGCTCCCGCGGTCTGCTCCTGCTCCCGTGTCGGAGTCGCATCGGCGCTTCCGCTCTTGGGGGTGCCGGTGGCGAGCGGGGTGCACGCCCCGTTCGCCGGTGGGGACAGGGACGGGGAGGCGCCGGGCGCGGGCGGCACGGGCTCCAGCGCGAAGAACCCCACCGTGGCGCACGCCAGCACGCAGCACGCCGCAGCGGTGCCGAGGAGCGCCCGGCGGGTGCGGCTGCGGCCGACGGCCCGCTCGATCGCGGCCGCGTCGACGACCGGCGCCGTCGGCCCGTCGGCGAAGGAGGCCACCGCGGCACGCAGCTCGGCTTCGAGGCCCGGCTCGAACGGGGCCGGTCCGGACGACGTGTTCCTCACTTCGTACCTCCGAAAGCGGCCGACGGCGTGTGCGGCGCCTGGGCGCCCGATACGGAATCGCGCAGCTTGGCCAAGCCGCGGGCGAGCTGGGACCTCACCGCACTCGAAGAGATGTCCAGGACGTCGGCGACCTGCCGGGCGTCCAGATCGTGCAGGTAGTACAGGACCACCACGCTGCGCATGCCCATCGGCAGCCCGAGCAGTGCCTCGATCAGTTCCGCGCGCAGATCCACCTGCCCGAACCCGTCCCGGGGGTCGGCCGTCTCGGGCACCCCCGACAGCCCGGGGCGCTCGCCCCGGCGCGACAGCCGCCGCCAGCGGTCGTTGGCCAGGTTGACCAGCACTTTGCGCACGTACGCCTCCGGCGAGTCCGCCACCGCGACCTTCCGCCACTGTCGGCACGCCCGCTCCAGCGTCTCCTGCACCAGATCCTCGGCCACGTGCACGTCACCGGTCAGCGCATACGCGGTGCGGAACAACGCTCCCGACCGCTGTGCGACGAACTCCGTGAATCCGTCGCCCGGACCGCTCCTGCGAAACCTCACCCGCCGACCTCCTCTCCTCGTCCCGTCCCGATCACTGCCCCCATGACGGCGGAACGGGGCCGGGTGCTGCACCGAGCCGCCGGCAGTGACGTGAATCACAGCCGGGACGGAAGGGTGTCCCAGGACCTCGCGCCGCTGCCGCCCGGGGTGCGGGCGGGGCCCGGCAAAACGGAGGGCCGCCGGGCGGGCGGCCCGCAGTCGGCCACCGATCTGCGTCCCCGCTCGCGGCGCGCACCGCACGCGCGAGTTCGTCCGGGCCGGCGGGGCGGGGCGCCCCGTCGTCGGGGTCGGCGCCCAGGATCCACCGGCCGTCGGCGACCTCGGCCGCGATCCGCTCGGCGGCCCGCGCCACCGTCGCGGTGTCGTCGGCGGACCCGTGCGACGAGATCCCGTGCCACTCCCCGGGATCCCACACGACCAGGACCTCGCCGAGGTGCACCGCGCATCCGAGCGGGCAGTCCTCGGCCCCGCCGCACGCCGCCACCCACCCCAGCAGTACCGCGTCGGGTGCTCCGTCCCGGCTGTTTTGAAAGTTCTTGTCGATTGATCATGTGTTGACCAGTGCGTTTGCAGGATCTGGGACGGATGGTCGGTTCCGTTGGGAAAACCTGTGGACGGGGGCGGGCTGTTTCGGCGGGTGAGGTCTGGGACGTCCGGTTGGCGGGTCCTGGCCGGGGTTGAGGTGAACCGGTGTCGCTGGCGTGGCGGTTCCTGTGGGGCGTCTTTCGGTTTCCTGTCTGGTTTTCCTTACGACTTTCGGGTGGGGTTGTCGATCTGAGGCCTGAGCCTGTCGATTGCTTCGTCCCGGCTGCTTTGAAGGGTCTTGTCGGTCGATCATGTGTTGACCAGTGGATTTGCAGGATCTGGGATTTTGGATCTTGGTGTGTGACCTGTGGTTTTGGTGATTTGTTCGACTTCGTCCGGCTTGTGGCCTGTGGTTTTGCAGGATCTGGGACGGATGGTCGGTTCCGTTGGGAAGACCGGTGGGCGGAGGATGAGGCCGCCTCGGCTTGGAACGCCCGGTCGGTGGTTCCTGGCGTGGTTGTGCCGAACCGATGTTGCGGGCGTGACAGCGGTCAGTGGATACGGGTCTGCGTCACATTCCGGGGACCGGCAACTCTCCGTGAGAGTCGATTAGTTGGGGTTGAGGATCCGAAGTCGCAGGAGGTCGAAGTTGGCCCGTCCGAACATTTGCCTCTTGAGATACTTGATGCGTGTCACGGCGCCTTCGACCGGGCCACTGTTCCAGGGCAGGGACGGGCCGGCGACCACGGCGTCGAGGTCGCGGCGGAGGTTCACGGCGAACCCGCGCAGGGGCGGACTGCCGTCGGCAGCGACGCGGTCGATCCAGTCGGGGAGTTCGCGTCCCCGACGGTCCCGCATCATCTCGACGAACTCGCGGACCGCCTCGGACACGTACCGGAGCTCGGGGCTTCGGGCCAGGACACGCTTGAGCTGCAGCGTCTCCTCGGCGGCCAGCGAGTCGGGATGGCGAGTGAGCCATCGGGTGACCTGGCGCACCGTCGGCGCTTCGACCACTCGCGGTGCCGGGCGGCCGGCCGCCCGCAGGGGCTGCAGCCAGCGCCGGACGGTGCGTCGGCCGCCCCGGAAGCCGAGGTCGCGGATCTCGGCGTGCAGCACGGCGCCGTCGGTGCAGCCCTCGTTCCACCGCTGGTGGAGGTGGCCGAGATAGGGCCGGAGCGTGCCGCGACTGCGGGCGGCATGCACGGTGAGGACATCCTCGACGCAGGCCGCGTGCGCGAACCGCCGCACCGTCTTGCGGTCCAAGCCCAGGGCCTCACCGATCGCCGAGATCCCCACGCCTTTGGCGACCAGGTCCTGCACGGCCGTGTACCGCTCCCGGCTGCGAACCCACAACGCGCCCTCGACAACACCCGGCACCGGCCTGCCGACCTCGGGCTCGCGCTCCGACGACTCGGCATCCACCGGTTCGACGAGGTGGTCGCGGTGCGCGAGGACGCACTTCTCCACGACTTCCCACAGGTTGTGCCACAAATGCCATCTATCAGCAACTTGTTGGGCATCGGGCGCGGCGGTGCGGACCGCCTCGGCATACGCGCCGGCCCTGTCGCGGCACGCGATCTCGACGCCCGGATGGGCGTCGAGCCAGGCAGCGAGGGTGTCCGCGGTCCTGTCCGGCAGCACGTCGATGACGCGGTGCGCCTCGATGTCGACAAGAACTGTGGCATACACGTGTCCGCGCCTGGTGGCGAAATCATCGATGCCCAGCACCCTGGGCGCATGGTCGAGTTCCGGCTCGGGCAGCGCACGGATCAGCCTCAGCAGGGTCGCCGCGCCGACCAACACGCCCAGTCCGACCGCCAATCGGGCGCCGGCGCGGCCCGCCAAGGCGAGTGCGATCCGCTCCAGCACCGTCCGCAGAGCGCGGCTTCGTCGGCCGTAGCGCCAGGTCAGTCCGTCGATCTGCTCGACGAACGTCCGTCGCGGGCACCCCCGGTCGGCGCAGACGAAGCGGCGCACGGCCAGGTGGACTCCGACCGCGCGGCCGGCCACCGTGCTGTGGGCCAGCCGCCGGACATAGCGGTCGTGCACCCGCGCCGACGAAGCACCGCGGCCCGGACACGCGGCGTATTCGGCGTTGCTCGCCGCGCGGACGCGGACGCGGACTTCGTCGACGTCGACCTCGACACTCTCGACACGCACCCCGGCCGTCGGAAACAGCAGCCCGGCCCACCATGACATCGACATCTCCATGGACCGACCGTGCGGACCACACGCCGCTCGATCCATCCTTCAGGAACATGCTGACGGAGCATCAGTTCCGTGCGTGGGACTCCGGCGCGTGCAACCGCGCCCTTCGAACGACGCGCGCCCCCAGGCTCCATCGTCACCGACCGTAGGCGCTTCCCGGAATGTGACGCAGACCCGGGCATATCGGCCGCCAGCGCGTTGATTATCTGGCCGCCAGCAGGGAGGACTCAGACTCTGTCGCGAGTTTGGTGAAACACGAGATGTGGATCTTCAGTGGCAGAGAAGAATGCGCTTGCGAAGGAGGTCGGGCTTGGCCCGGCCGTAC